>NZ_JBHTBQ010000016.1:0-25555 GCF_042664895.1 Iodobacter arcticus | reverse complement strand
GAATCAAGTTGAAGTTAAAAGGGCTGAGTCCTGTGCAATACAGAACCCAGCCCTTGAGCGCCTAGTTTTTATACTGTCCAACTAATTGGGGTCAGTTCAGTTAAGTGGCTGTTTGTTAAAGCGATGTCAAAAATTAAGGCACTATGGCGTTATATTTTGAATCTGAAATAAAGCAGGTTTTAGGTAAATCCACATCTTCTTTGGTTGGAGACAGGCGGAAAATACTCTCGGAAACAGTTTCGGTGCCTTGTACTTTAGTGCTTGCCCGCATACGTACGACAGTCCAGATTGAATCAGACTTATTGTAGGTAAAGACAAATGGTGCGCTGCCGTCCGTTTCGGTTTTAACTTTTACAGGAACAGTGCCTGCAGCAGCTGGTGGTGGGTCCAATTTGCCATTTTTGCTATTGATACTCGGTTTTGGTACATATGGCGCACTCGCGCTGGTAAGGGGAAGTTGGAAGGTAATGTTATCCACTTGGCTAATCACACCATCTTCACCCGCATCTAATATCAAGTTTTCATTGGTATCTTCAGCTTTAAAGGTTTTATCGTAAGCGCAGCCACTACCGGTTGAAAAGTACAGTGGCCATACCGAGATATTCACCTCTGTGCCTACTGGTGGTGGGTTACCTGCAGCATCTGCAACAATGGCGGACATGGATAACTGGTAACGCGTGTTATCTGCGGATGAGCCAATTTTACTGGCTTGGCCAATCGAGATTGATCCTGCTCCGCCTGCAATAGTGATTTGTGCAGATGCAATTGAAGGCTGAGTCGCACCATTGGCTAACAGTGCTGTGGCACGTACGCCAACGGACTTGCTGCTTTGTCCACTAGGCAGTGAGCCGGAAGTAAAGGTGGTTTCTGCAACGCCGAGTGGTTTGTTAGGATCTGTACCATCACTGGTTAAGACCACTACAGGGGAGACCGTTTCGCCGCCACCAGTTGATTGTGAAATATCAAAAGCGACTGGAATATTGCCAACAGGCTGCCCAGCTTTATCTGTCACTTTTGCAGTAATTAAAGTCGTGTTTTGCTGGGTGCCAGCGCTAGGAGCTAAGATAGATGCTTTGCTTTGTACTGAAACATCTACAGCACTTACATTGGCAACATTGGCTGTGAGCGCAACAGACATAGAGCTAGATTGCGATGGCTTGGTCTTATCGTAAGCACTCACTGTAGCAATGCCTGTGCTGGATGAGCTAAAGGTTGCACTTGCACTGCCATTAACAACAGGCACTTCCAGTGTGGTTTTTCCATTGGGCCAAGTGCCCAGTGTGGCTGCAAACACAACGGTGCTACTGCCTGGTGCATTTACCGTAATTGGCAATGCAGTATTTGTGCTCAGAGCATAACGAGACGCATCCGGAGAGCTGATTCGGAAGCTGGATGCACTGGTGCCGGTAATGGTTAAATCTTGAGTTTTGGTGTTTCCGAGTGCCGTTGCTGTAATGGTGGTCAGCCCTGCTGTTGCTCCAGTCACTTTGACTGTTGCTTTGCCGCCATTAACCGTTGTTACTTCAGGAGCAGAAAAGGTCACACTACCGCTTCCGGAATTGCTAAAGTTAACTTTTGCCCCATCAATCAATTGCTCATTACCATCTTTCACTAAGACTTCCAGCTGAGTCTCTTTGCCTGAAACCAAGCTGTTTGCAGTGGTTGTGATAGAAACCGTGCTACCAATCACTTTTACTGGAAACGCAGTGGTGAATAGATTATTGGTGGCAGCAGTGCCGCTACTTAAAGTAATACTTTCAACCCGGTTGTTTTTATCGTCACCAGCATTAAATTTAACCGTTGCTTTGCCGTCAGTCCCCGTAGTTATCCCCGAGGAGCTTAATACACCCGAAGTGGTTGAGAGATTAATTAACGCGCCGTTAATTGCTCCGCCATTTTTATCAATTGCTTGAATGGTTAGAGTTGCTTCATCGGTGCCTCCTGTTTTGACACCGGTCGATTTATCTGTGGACACCAAGATTTTTGTTGCCACTGCAGATGCATTGGGAACAGGCGTTGGCGTTGGCGTTGAGCTTCCATCGCCTGAGGATCCATTACAAGCCGTCAACATAATCGTTGCTAGCAGCAGTAAACCGCCTGCGACTTTTCGCGCGGCTTTGCCGTTGAAGTTGATTCGTTCCACTGCATACTCCTTTACTTTTTTTTAAGGGCTGTTTTGCCCAATAGATTGAAACTTTTAAACCAATATAGGCAGATTAAACGATATTGATTGCAATATAGCAATCTTCGACACAAATTTTATTTTTAGTGTGTAATTTAATTTTTTGCTTAACGGTATGATTTTTTGTTTATGAAAGGATTTATCGTTTTTTTAGGCTTTAGTGTGTGCTGTTAGAGTACAAGGGCAGATAAAAAAGCAATTGGGTCTAAGGCTTAGTAAATTTCTCTATTTGTATCAGGGTTTGGGCTTATTAAATTTATCTTTGGTCGAAGATTGTTTGATTATAGTTTGTAAAAAATATTGTTGTTTTTGAGTTCAAAAGTGGTGTGCAAGGCGTGCACACCACTTTAGGTTTTAAGTCTTTAGTTCACAATCTCTGTCCACGCCGAGCGGCGGCCTTTTAATCGCGGTCTGAGGAGTGCCTGCCCTTTTTTTGGGTCCCCTTCTGAACCAATATCGAGGCTGTCACCATCCTTATTGCCGCCGTCACTAGGAGTTGTCACTGATGGAATCTGTTTTGGATCTTCATGTGCCTTGCCAAATGCATCCTCGCCTGCAGTGATGGATTGAGTGATTTTGGGGTTAGAGCACATCCAATTGCTACTGATTTCCATTGGTAATGAATACTGTCTGCTTTTACCATCTGGCGTGCAGGCATCTCCATCTGGAACTGTGGTGAAAAAGCGCGCTTTTTCTCCTCGCTGCATTGGGTCGTTCGAAAGGCGTTCTTTGTTGACAAACATATTGGCCCGCCAGCCTCTGTTTTTTTCACGGCATGCCAATAGTGCTGCTGGAGTGTCAACCGCGCTGGCATCTCCGTTACGAGTTAGTTCGATGTCACCACCATTCTTTTTGAACTGTAGCTCGGTTAATGCTGTTGAGCTGCGTAATGCTGTAAAAGCAGAGTCTATAGTGCTGGCGCTAGGGTCTACTAATAAACCATAAAAAGTGTGGGTATCGCTGCTGGAGAGGTCGGCTTGGTTTAAATAGCGGCCGGTTCCGAAGGTCACATAATGCATAGCTTTGTTGGAGCTGGTTTTGTATTCCGTGGCTTTGATTACAGGAGCGGTGGTGATCGCTTGTGGTTCCTTATCCAGCCCGGTTTTAGCAACTAAGGCACTGCTGCCATCTTTGGGGTTAAAGCGCCATAAATTGCCCGCTAAATCACCGGCATAGGCCATTAAAATGGTGTCATCAACGTTTCTATTTTCAAATAAAACGCCAATTTTAGATAAACCACACAGACCGGTATTGTTGCTGCAGCTGCTGGTAAAGGTTTTATCTGGCTTGCCGGTCGCGGCATCCAGGGAAAAAATGTAGCCTTTATTATCTGCATTGTCGTAGCCGCTGCTGAGTAATACTTTCCAGATGTTGTTTACCTTCCCTACGACAGGAAAGCCATAGGTATTGCCCAACCGTGAATCACTGAAGCTCCATAATAGGATTGGTTTTTTGCTTGGGTCGGTGATATCCAGTGCGTAGTATTCACCGCCACCACCCCTTAAACCGCCAATCAGAATTGTTTTCCAGACCTCGTCAACTTTGATATCGGCAATGGTGGGGGCTCCATCGACAAAGTATTTGAAATCATGGGTATAGGCGCGTTCTGCAAGCTTCCAGAGTTGAGGAAGCACTGTTGGTGGAACAAATGCCCATTTTTCCTCTCCTGTCTCGGCATCAAAGGCATGCAACATGCCGTCATTAGCTGGGGCATAGACCACGCCCTTTCTGGTGGCATTGCTGCGCACAAAATTAGCATAGCCTGCATCGCTATAGGCTTTATTCGGTTTTTTCACATAACTTACGCCGCCATGAATTACCGATCCTAAGATGCCAGCTCGCACACGGTATAAAGAGTCTGCTGCCTTTGTATCAGGCTTGATCTCCTTGCTGGTATCTCCGCGTAAATAATTGATCAGGGCCTGGCCTGTATTCTGTGCTTTTTGCGCGGGGGTCAACGTGCCATTGCTGGTTTGAAGCGCGGTTACACCCGCTGCCATGGTGCCGAGTAGGGAGGCGTTTTCATCGTTGAAGTCAGTCAGGCTGGTGCAGGCACTCGGCGTGCAGGTATATATATTTCGTTTAGCATGGCCTAGCTCCCCCAGTTTTGTGTTTGCAGACCAAGTAACGCCTTCTAATGCACTGGTCTCCAAATTAAGATTGCGGGCTTGCACATCGCCAGTCCAGCTAATGGTTTTAAACGAGCTGGCGAAAATCGAGCGATCATCAGGGCTCATAAACGAGCTGGATACATCAGCAGACCCAACTGAGGCTGTTTTTGCCTCAATATCGCTGAGGGCTTTGGAAATTCCTGCAGCTACGGCATTGGGGTCTTTTGCGCTGAAATATTCACCCCCGCCATTAACGGCAGCGTGCCATAAATCATCGATGGTGGTCTTGGAGTCTCCAACTACCAAGGGCCAGGGAACGCGTTTGTTAGACAGCGGCTCGTAATCACTTCTTTTAAGCTCGCCATCCATCCCCAAGCCTAGTGTATAGGTACGCATTATTTGGCGCCCTTTTTCGGCACCGGCAAAAGCCTCGACTCCTGGCACGTTATTGGTCATTGAAGAGCGAATATCATTTTTAAAGTAGTACATGGCCACATCTGCCAGTGTTTCACTTGTATTTTTGTCATCCCTCATCGGGTAAGGGATGTTGCTGGCGTTATCTTGTTTGCCAATACCTGCATTATTGCCCCTGTTCCAGTAGCCATCTGTAGTGAGGATGGTGAAGTTTTGCTGGCAGGTGTACTGCATTGGATCGTTTACGCCTGAAGGGAGCTGACCGGAATAGATTTTTCCGGTTGCATTTAGCGCTGTTTTAAGTGGTGTACCGCCACCGGGGTAGGTGCCGTAGAGCATGGCATACCAAGCCGCTTTTTGTGAGCTGGCATAGTTATTAATATTGAGATAACGATCACTGCCGTATCTGCTTGCTGTCAGATTGTTGATTGAGGAAAACCCCACTCGATATCGGTCACCAATGCTGGAAAAAGCCGCGCCAGCGCTGGATTTCATCATCAGCATGCGGGTGCGGTAATAGCTAAACCAGTTGGCAAAATTTTGCCTCTCTGCTGCAGATTTTGCACTACTGTCTTGCGGGATAAGTACTTTTTCCCAACTAGAGCCAGGCCGGTTTAAAGCTAAGCCGCACTGCTCTTCTGATGGCAATGTGGTGGATTTGAATTGCCAATAAAATGCAGGTTCTTTGTACGAATTGCCATTGTTTGCACTGCCAACACTATCGTAGGAAAAAAATCCGTTGCTAAGATTGTGGGTTGCCGTGCTGCCGCTGCTAAAGCCGTCATACCATGCTGCAGTAAAGCTGGCATTTGGCATATCGGTGCCATTGGCATTTTTGGGGGCGAGGTAACTGGTCTTAGGGTTGTAATACACGCCGTTACAGTGTGAATTATGGTAGCCAACGCTATTACGCCAATGAACAACGCTGTCTGGCATAAAGCTCCAAGCCATCGAGCCTGAATCATCAATAATAAACATAACATTTGGCTTAATGTCGCCCGCGCTGAGTGTGGAGAGCGGTTTGTCTGCCGTTTGGGCTGCCAGGCTATTTAAGCTGATAGCTAAGATACTAAGTGCAATAATTTTCATGGTTTTACCTCAAATGCTTAAAACAGCGTGGCCTGATAAAAACTAACGGTGTTTTTGGGGCCTTCAATTCGCACGGTGATTTTGTAAATCATTTGGTACTCAGAATTACCTTCTGGCTCATTTGGCGACATTTTTTGTAAGTCGCAAGCGCTTCTATTTGGTGTTTTTTGCCCCGCAGTAGCGCAGCTACGCTGAATAAAATAGGCAGCTTTATATCCGTTAGAATTCACCGCTTTGTCTTCATCGGCACGTGATAGGGGGGCATTACCCTTGCTGGGGTTGGCATATACCCACGAAACATTGGCACGCCATTTATTGCCGTCTATGGGGGTGATGGTAATTGGCAATTCTCTGCCATCGATACCAGTGATGGTGTTTTTCGGGCTATAGCCATTGTCATCTGAAGCATTATTGAGCTCAGCAGGCGCTTGCAATGATCGATCCACCAACCAAAATCGTGCTTTTTCAAGTGCGGCATCGGCGGCTGCCGTGGTGCCTTGGCGCAGGGCTAGATTATTGGCAACCTGGTTGCTAGTCATCATGGATCTGACTAAGGCAATGGCGGCTAAGGTCATGACCACTAATACGATCAATGAAATCAGCAGCACTAGCCCTTTTTGCTTGTGTTTTAGGGCTTTAGGGGGCATTGGAGCTCGTTTATACAATGGATTATTGGGCATATGCTTTACGGCGCAGATGTACTGATTAAATTAGGCTGATTGATGAGCCGCTGATTACGTAGTGGCACTACGGTTTCATGCACGGAATAGCGGTAACACTGCCAACTAGTGTCACTGGGTTGTGCATTAGTTGGCTGATTGAAATCGCCACCAGCCCAGGAAAATTTGGCATCAGCAGCCGTGGCATTGCAGCTACCATCTCGGTTTGGTTTTTCGGGGTAGTTGCCTCGTACCAGCACGGCATAACGGATAGCAATCAGCCGTTGCCATCCTTGAAGATTGGCGGGGGTGGTGTTGGTCCAGCTGCTGACGTTGTTGGGAATATTGTCACCGTCAGTGTTGGTATCCAAACCATATTGCGCTTTGAGCTGGATTACATTTTCTGTTGTGGTGGTCCAGCTGCTCTCATCAACGGCTTTATCTTTTGGCACATCCATGCTGAGCAAACTACCATCCGTTTTATTGCTGGCTTGAGCACATTGGTTGGGGTTGCCGGCTAAATACACGCAATAGCTGCGGCGAACCATCGTGCCAAAGTTAAATAAGCGCGTGGTGTTCATTGGCAGAGAGGCTGGGAAAGGCTGATTGACTGCCGTGCCATTCCAAAGTGCATTTGCGGTATGGCGCAGCAAAAAGTCTTTACCTGCAGCAGGTGTGCCCGCACCTACACAATCAGCACTGGTGCAGGTAATTTGAAACAAGGGGCAGGCAGTTTGTGCTTGTTTACCTGGGTCTGGCCATGCCACGACTAAATCGTCGGTCTGGAACTGGCTTGCTAATAAGATATTGACGAATTGATCATCATTATTGGTATGTGTAGTCCCCTCGCCAAACAAGGCTGGCATGCCCCCTGCAGGTGATGTGCTGTACAGCAGAGATATCTGATCAGAGCCGCCGGCCACAGATGTGATGCGTACAGGAACGAGGGGAAAGTTGGTGTAGTTTGCATTTTGTGAAACCACATTGCAGTTCAGTGCGCGGCTTGAGCCGATGCCATAGCCAGAACGCTCCAGATCTTTTTGGATTTGCATAATAGCAATGCCGCCACTGCTTTGCGCATTGCCACTGCCCAAGGTTGATCTGCGAAAGCCTTCGCTGGTACTGAAGGTTTGGTAAATAGCAAGAGAGGCGAGGAGCGAAATGACAATTGCGACCATGATTTCGATCAGGCCAAAGCCAAGAGAGGGGCGCATTCTATAGTCCACAGCGTAAATGCCTTGTTTCCAGAGGATCGTTGGTTTCTAAAATTGTCGGGATATCTATCGTGGTGACCGCTTGATTGAGCCCCTTATTTTCGCCCGTAGCTGCTGCTGTTTTTGCGCCATTGTGTACTGGCCAGCTGATGGACACGGTGGCTCTGCGGGAGCAGGGTGTGCTGTTTGCATCGTTTGCCTGAATAGCAACAGAACAAGTGGCATCACTAAGGTTTGCTGATACGGCTTGAGCCCACCTTTTTGCGGCATCTGAGCTGGGTGCTGCATCTTTACATTTCGTTTTTTCTATTTGAAAGGCGCTTAAATTTGTGATGTTGCTGCGCATTTCACCATCTAATCTCTGAATTAACTGGGTCGCTGTGGTGCGGGTGCTGCTGCTGCTGGCGTGGCGCATGGCATTAGCCTGTAGTGCACTAAGAGCCAGCACGCCAAAGGAAAAAATACTGATGCCAACTAAACATTCAAGCAGCATCGATCCACGTTGAGAATGAAGCGTGCTCATTTGGCGGTCCTCATACAACTTGCAGGGTTTTTTGCAGGCGCGTCAGGCAGGCAAAGCTGCGTATTGCCGCCTTCGTCAGCGAGTAAGCAAATTCTTGCCGGGCTTTTAATGGTGTTGCTCTCGGCGGGGGCTGTACGGCAATCTGCTACCTTAGATTCTTTTGCACTGACGATAAGGCTAAGCGAGCGATTGGCGCGGCCCAGCGCATCAAAACGCAGCAGCGATTGGTCTGCTGCCAGCTTAAATTGGGTGGAGTTACCTTCAGTCACGGTTTTCCCTTCAATAAAGGGGTAGCTTGGGTTTGCTACTGTGGGTGCACTGCCTAGGTTGATACAATCCGGGCAGGCACGAATGAGCCATGCTGTGCCTTTGTTGTTTGCTGAGACGCTGGCGGAAATGGCTGGCGAAACGGCATCATTAGTCAGCACCAGCTCCACATAGCCATTACGCTTAATTGCCTCTGCCCGGGCAAGTTGCACGGCGCTTTGGAATGATTCGGCGTAGGTTCTGAGCTGAGTACCACGTACCCATGCTTGAAACGGTGGCCCGGCCAATGATAATAAAACGCCAAAAATAAGCAGCGTGATCATTAGCTCGATCAGGGTGAAGCCCTGCTGGCAGCTTTGAGGAAGGCGTAGTTCCATGATTAGCAGCCAGACTTTTTGCTAACCCAGCAGCTATCTGATGTTGTCCAGCCTTTGCTGGTTGGGGCTGCTGTGGTGGCTTTGATGCCCTGATCGTTGAGTGTAAACGTAAAGCCGCTGGCCTTACTTGTGCCTGTAGCAATGATGGTGTACGTATTTGCTGATAGGTCTTTGCAGGTGATATTGAAGCCTTCTGCTGCGGTTGCATCTCTTTTGCAGTCGAATTTTTCATAGCTGCGGTTATTCATAAAATACTGCTCAAGCTGCACCCGCGTTTCACTTAGCTTGCTTTGTGCTTCAACCAGTCGGCTGCGGGTGACGTAGTCTTGATAGCTTGGCACAGCAATCGACGCCAAAATGCCAATAATCGCCACGGTGATCATTACTTCTATAAGGGTAAAACCAGCTGAAAGTCGCATTATCGTTTCCTAACATATTGGATCGGCATAATGCTTACATAGGCGGCATTTATCTAGTCGGTTGAAGTTCTTATAGCATTTTATCGGCGGCTGTTTTTTTCTGATGAACGGTAATTTCTATTTGGAAGTGTCAGTTTTAAACAGTTGCGTGATTGTTGGAGGGCTAAAGAAGGGGAAATACGGGGAGGAAGAATGGAGGGGGATTGGGTAGATTTAAAATAACATTATTAATGTCTAATATTTGTTGCTAAAACGCTACGTCAACTTTGGTACTTTTACCGTCATTACGCTACCGTAAATGACATTGGCAACCCATCTGCAATGGGCTGCCAATGTTTGCTTAGCGAACGATTTCACTCCAGGAAGAGCGCTTTCCTTTTACTTTAAGATCCAGCCTTGCTGCATCCACAGAGCCAGTGCCATCTGCATTGATTTTAATGCTGTCGAATTTAGAGGTGGTAACTGAGACTCGGCGCGATGGGTCGTCTGAAAGCGTGCCTCCTTTATTTTTACCCACACTGATAAATACATTGGTTGATGGGTTGGCACACAACCAGTCTTTACTCAAATTAAGCGGCATTTTGTATTCACGGCTAACGCCGCCAGGCGTGCAGGAGTCTCCTCCCGGCACGATAGAGCTAAATACTCCATAGGTATCAAAAGGAAAGGGGTCGTTAGGAATACGCTCTTTAGCAATCGGCAAATTAGTTCGCCATCCCTTGGTGCTACTTTTGCACGTTGTTAAATCACTGCCTAAGGCAGAGTTAGCCGCTCTTTTTAAGGTAATGGTGTCAAAGTTATTGTCGGTGTTCTTAAAGTCATCAATAGAGTTTCCTCCAACAGAGGCGGGGCAGTTACTTGATAAGCTCGCTCCATCAATTCCATCCAAAGAAGTCACTGATCCATTTAGATTGTCTTTAATGGTTTTATCGCAGGTTTTATCAAGAACCAGCTCAATTAAAGAGCCGGACGAGCGCAAGTTATTAAAGCTTGAATCGATTGATCCTAAGCTTGGATCAATTAATAAGCCATATATCGTTTGCGTATCGCTGGTGCTCATATCGTTTTGATTTAAAAAGCGCCCTGTTCCAAAGTTCACGTAATGAGAAGCAATGCCGCTGCTGTTTTTATAAGCGGTCATTTCCTTAATCAGCGGGGCGGAGCTGATGGGCTGGCGGAGTGCGCTGGTGCCTGTTGTGGCAGCAAGCACTGCATTACCCTCTGCACCTGTTACATCAAAGCGCCATAAATTGCCTGCTAAATCACCTGCGTAAGCCATTTTAATGGTGTCGTCGATATCGGGTTCGGTAAAGAGCACACCAATTTTTGATACGCCGCAAGTGCCATCTGCGGCGGTACACGTGGTGGTGAAGGTTTTTTCCAGCGCCCCTGTTGTAGCATTTAAAACAAAAACATAACCTTTGCCATCGCTGTTATCGTAGCCGGAGCTAAGCAATACCTTCCATTGCCCCGCTATTTTTCCAACCACAGGAAAGCCATAGGTTTTGCCTAGCCGGCTGTCTTTAAAGCTCCATAAAGGTGCTGCGGGGGCAGCGGCAGATGGGTTGGTGATATCGATTGCGTAAAATTCGCCGCCACCGCCACGTAAGCCGCCTACCAGAATGGTTTTCCAGGCGCTTCCTGTATAGATATCAGCAATGGTCGGGGATCCATCTACAAAATACTGAAAGTTACTATCATAATTTCTATCGGCTTGCTTCCATAGACTAGATAGCAGGCTTGGGGGGATAAATGCCCAGACTTCTTCCCCCGTGCTGGCATCAAAGGCATGCAGCATGCCATCGTTGGCGGGCGAATAAAGCATGGCACGGCGCGTTAAATTAGTGCGCGAAAACTCACCATATCCAGCGTCTGCATAAGCTTTATCAGATTTTTTAACGTAGTTCACCCCACCATGAATAATCGAGCCAAGAATCTTGGTGCGCTGGCGAAAAAGAGCCGTTACCGCCGTGGTGCTTGGATTGGCGGTATTGGGTTCATTGCTTTGATCGCCTCGCAAATAGTTCACGAGCTTGGTGCCATCAATGGCAGCCTGCTGGGCGGTATTGAGCGAATTGGCTGTTTTTAAGCTGGTAACCCCAGCAGTAATAGAGGCATTACCGGCGTAAGTGGCCGCGTCAAAAGGGGTGAAACTGGTGCATGTGCTTGCGCAAGAATAGATTTTTCGAGGGTTACTAACCATATTGCGTGCGGCGAGCAAATCTTGTGCTGACCAGAGCGCAGTAGTGGTAAAGGTTGCGCTGGTCACATCAACGCTTTTGGCGGACACATCGCCTATCCAATCTCGTGTTTTATAGCTGCTGTTGTAAACCTTGTTGTCCGCCGCAGTCATAAACGCATTGGATACATCCGGGGCACCTACCGAGCCTAGCCGGGAGCTGATATCGTTCAGTGCGCTTTTCAGGCTGGAGGCCACGGCATTCGGGTCTTTGGCGCTAAAGAATTTTCCGCCACCATTCACTGCAGCATGCCATAGATCATCAATCGTGGTTAATTGATCCCCTACAATGGCTGGCCAATTGATAGTGCCATTTTTTAAACCTACAAAGTCGTTAACACTCGCGTTGGTATTGGTTTCGTAGTCATCCACGTAATTACGTGTGCCATTCATCCCTAAGCCCAAGGTATAGGTGCGCATCATTTGTCGACCTGCTGCCCCTGTTGTATCTGTAACAGTACCAAAGGCGGGAATGCCTGGCACATTATTGGTCATAGTGAGGCGTAAATCGGTCTTAAAGTATTTCATGGCCACATCGGCCAAGTTATTTGCTTGGTTTACTCCATCGAGCATGGGTCTGGGGATGTCGCTGCTACCATCGGTGTTGCCAACAGATACCGCATCAGCACTCCCTGCATTCCAATAGCCATCCGTTGTCAAAATTTCAAAATTCTGCTGGCAGGTGTATTGGATAGGGTCGGTTACACCGCTTTTATTCCCTGAATAGATCTCCCCAACTGCCTGTAATGCCGTTTTTAAAGGCGTACCACCACTTGCTGGTACGCCGAAAAGCATGGTGTACCAGGCACTTTTTTGCGTGCCGTCAAAATCTGTAATATTTAAAAAACCGGAGCTGGCAAAGTTGTTGGCTGATAAGCGCCCAATACGTGAAAATCCGATGCGGTAGCGGCTATCCATATCTGCAAAAGCCAAGCTTGCGCTGGATTTCATCATCAGCATGCGGGTGCGGTAATAGCTAAACCAGTTGGCAAAGTTTTGCCGCGCAGCTACCGAGGCAGCACTGCCGTCGTTTGGAATAAAAGTTTTTGTCCAAGAACCCGTGCTTGTTGTGCTGGTTGATGAGGGTAGCGAGGTATTGCAGTCTGTGCTCGATGGCGTGCTGCTGGAATAGGTCCAGTAAAATGCGGTTTGCTGCGGGGCATTGGCCCCGCCGGTTACGCCGTCATATGCAAAAAAATTGTTAGATAAATTATAGGTACTGCTGTTGCTCGGTCCGCCTGAGGTGCCTGTATTAAACCCGTCGTACCATGCTGCGGTGTAACTGGCATTTGCTTTGCTGCTGCCATCCGCATTTTTTGGGGGGAGGTAAGTGGTGGCCGGGTTGTAATACACGCCATTGCAGCTTGAGTTGTGATAACCCACTCTGGTGCGCCAATTGCTCACGCTATCGGGCATATGGCTCCATGCCATTGATCCAGAATCATCAATCGTAAACATAATATTGGGCTTTACATCGCCTGTTGTCAGGGTAGATAAAGGCTTATCGGCGGTTTGAGTTGCCGCCAAGGAGCTGACGCTAAGGCCAAGCCATCCTAAGGCAATAAGACTGAGTTTCATGATGCTTGGTCCTTAATGAAAATACCAAAGGTGCTGAGTAAACAGCATCTATATCGGGGGCCGGCTTCGCTTTAATAAATGGAAGCCTGGTAAAAACTCACTGTGTTTTTGGGCCCCTGTACCCTGACCGTAATCAGGTAGCTCACATTAAAAGAGGTTTTTTCTTTTAAGCAGCTTGGGCAGGCCTTAATCAGATTGCAGGGATTGCCAGTGCCAGCAGCCGTATCAACGACTAAGGAAGGGGCTGCATTATTGCTGCAACTGCGCTGAATTAAATAAGCAGCGCTAAAGCCATTTGCATTGGCAATAGTGGCGGCACTGGTGGCTTGTACCATTGGTACTGGAGTGCAGGGCCGGGGCGTGCACGTATTACTTACCCAAACCCATGCGCTGCCTGCCCGCCACTGCGTATTATCTGTAGGACTGATCGGGTTGGCGGTATTGGTGGCGCTATAGCCGTTCGCTGCAGAGTCTGCATTCAGCGTGGCAGGGTTTGTGCCTGATACATTGAGCAGCCATTGGCGGGCAGATTCCAGTGCGATATCTGCAGCAGCCGTGGTGCCTTGGCGTAGTGACAGATTATTGGCAACCTGAGTGCTGGTGGTGATCGATCTGACCATGGCAATGCCTGCCAAGGTCATAATTACCAGCACAATCAGCGAGATAAAAAGCACCAAGCCTTGCTGGCGCGGGGGGGAAGGAATACGTGCCGTGTTCATGCGATCGTCTTCCTTAAAAGCCCGAGGTGGGTTGGTTTAAGATAATTTGATTGCGCAGCGGCACCACGGTTTCATGCACGCTGTAGCGGTAGCATTGCCAGTCGGCATTAGTGGGGGCAGTGAGCACATCTGCACCGGACCAGCCAAGGTAGTAGGCCGCAGTAGTCAGCGTAAATGCATCACTAGGGGTGGCTGCGGTGTAGTTATTGGCACTGTCGTTGACGCAAGTGCCGGCACGGTTGGGTTTTTGCGGATTGCTCGCCCTGACTAACACGGCATAACGCACGGCTAATACCTGCGCCCACTGGGCCGGTGCGGCTCTTTGCCAGATATCGACGTTATTAATAATATTGTCGCCGTCGGTATTGGTGTCTAAACCATATTCAGCCTTCATCTGGATGACGTTTTCTGTAACCACTTGCCATACGCCATCGACCGCTGCTGTGGCATCCAGTGTGTCTAGGCTTAGCAGCGAGCCGTGGATTTGGGTGCCAGCTCCTGCGCAGACATTGGTGTTGCCACTAAGGTACACACAGTAGGTGCGGCGACTTAGACGGCTAAAGTTATACAGCCGGGTAATTTTGCTCAGTGAGGCGGGAAAGGGCGAGTTGACGGTGGCTGAATTCCATGTGTTTGCGGCATGGCCAAGTGCAAAGCCATCTGTTGAAGGGGGCGTGCCTGCTGGGCAAGGCGTTGCATTGGTGCAGGTCACCTGAAACAGGGGGCAATTGGCTAAGCCAGATTGCCATGCAATCACCAGATCGTTGGTAGCAATGCTTTGGGCACCTAATATATTGGCAAATTGGGTGTCTGTGTTTACATGCTCGATATCTGCAAGCTGGGCCACCTGCCCTCCGCCCACAATGCTGCTGCCGTAAAGAAAAGTAAGGCTGTCGGATGTGCCTGCCGTTTGAATTAACACAGGGAGGAGTGGAAAGTTAGTTGCGCCGGCAACTCTGGAAACCACATTGCAGTTGAGCGCCCCAACATCACCGATTCCCATGCCTGATCGCTCTGCATCTTTTTGTATCTGCATCACGGCAATCCCGCCATTAATTTGCGCGCCTGAGCCGCCCACGCTGCTGCGGCGGTAGCCTTCATTGACCCCGAAAATTTGATAAATTGAAATGAGAGAAACCAAGGCTACAACCACGGAAACCATGAGTTCTACCAAGCCAAAGCCATGAGATTGGCGCATCGTCTGCCTCTTTAGGTATTGCACAGTGTGCCGTTGGTGGTGTCATTCCACACTGTCTGGATATCCGCTACATTGCTGGCTCTATTGAGCTGGCCGCCACTGGCATCTGCAAGACCGTTGGCCCCTGTGACTTCACCGCGTCTTACCGGCCAAGTGATGGTGACGATGGCGCGGCGAAAGCAGCGAATGGTGCGCCCGGCGGCATTATCATCATCGATCGCGATATTGCATATTGCCCCTGGCAACTGTGCAGCCACGGCTCTGGACCAGATTCCGGCGGCGGATGTGGCTGTTGCTGAGGTGCACGTAGTCATTCGAAAACTATCCAGATTGGCGGTGCGAGGATTTACCCGCATTAATCCATCCACACGCTGGATAAGCTGCATGGCCGAAGTGCGGGTTGAGGTGCTGGAAACATGCCGCATGGCATTACCTTGCAATGCAAGGATCGATAGCACGCCAAACGAAAAAATAGTGATGCCCACCATGGCTTCTAGCAGCATGGAGCCGCCTTGCTTGGTGTGAATATGCTTGTTAATCATGGCCTCTAGCTCCTGGCGCAAGAACTGGGGTGGGTTGCCGGTGCATCGGGCAGGCACATGCGTGCGCCGCCGCCCCGATCTACAACAATGCAGACTCTGGCTGGGTCTGTAACGGGCCCGGTGCCTGCTAGGCTGCAGCTGGCAGGGGTTGCAGCGGCCGAGGTATCCGCCACAATTAAATTGAATGCGGCATTAGCCCTGCCCAAGCCATCAAAACGGATTAAAGAGGCACTGGCATTGAGCTGAGGAGGATTAGTACTTCCGCCTTCGGCCAAAACTTTGCCGTCAATATAGGGATAGGTATTGCCTGCTGGCGCCGCTGTACCAATATTGGGGCAAGCGGTGCATTCACGAATGAGCCATGCCGTGCCTGTTGTCACTGCCGTAACTGCATTGGCATCCCGGTTGCCATCTGCACCGACTGCGCTATTGGTTAAAACCAGCTCTACATAGGCATTGCGATTAATCGCTTCGGCCCTAGCGGTTTGTACGGCTGTTTGAAATGATTCGGCGAAGCTGCGCAATTTAGTGCTACGCACCCAGCCTTGAAATCCCGGCATGGCGATGGCGACCAGCACGCCAAAGATCACCAGTACGATCATGATTTCTACAAGGCTAAAGCCTTTGTGTATTTGCAGGGAGGAAGTCATTTTCGCTGGCCTAGCAAATATTCGGTTTTTTGCTGACCCAGCAATTATTGGGCGAGGGATTAGACCAACCTGATGCGGTAATGGCTGAAGTACGTTGATTAAGATCATCGAGGGTAAAGCCAAATCCGGTCATTTTATTGGTGCCTGTTGCCGAAATTGTGAAGGTATTTGCTGTTTGAGTAGGGCATGTAATACCGAAGTTTTCACTGCCTAAGGCTGCCTGAGTGCAGGTAAATCCGACGTAAGTGCGGTTATTTACAAAGAACTGCTCTAAGCGCACACGCGTATCACTGAGCTTGCTTTGCGCTTCTACTAAGCGGCTGCGGGTTACATAGTCTGAATATTGCGGTACTGCGATCGAGGCCAGAATGCCGACGATGGCAACGGTGATCATGATTTCTATTAATGAAAATCCGAGCTGATTTTTCATGGCAACCTCGAGGGCTTTAGCGTTATGTGCTTGTGTTTATTCATATGGAATACTAATCAGCATTTAATGATTTAGCTAAAGCACGCGAGTAACGGGGGATTTGTGAGTGTGAACGGTAACTTATGCCGTTGATCGAGGATTAATGGTTAAAAAAAGCCCCTTGCAGAGGAAGGCAAGGGGCTTGTGATGGCAAAAATTAAAGCGAATGGCTGCTTATAAAATTGTTTTTCTTTAGGAGAATGTTTTTATAAGAAACAAAACACTTGCAGGGTGGGCCTACTGCTTTATCGCACCCACGTGGCAACGTAAGCATAGGGGCGTATACATGGTGTTGCTTAAGGCAAAAACCGCTCCAGCAGCGTATTTAAAAACCGCTGCCCGCGTAAAGTGGGCTGGATATGATTAAGCTGGCGCTCGAGTAATCCATCTGCAACGGCTTTCTCAATTTGGTGAATCGCTTTAGTCAGTGGCAAGCCGGTGCGCTCTTCAAATAGGCTTAAATCAAAGCCACCCGTAAGGCGCAGGGCGTTGAGCATAAATTCAAAGGGCAGCTGCTCTAGCGTGATTTGCTCTTCCGTTTGTACCGCCGAGCCAGCAGCCATTTTTTGCAAATATTCAGTCGGCTGCTTATAGCGCATCTGCCGGATAATTTTATCTGGGAAGCTGATCTTGGCGTGCGCACCCGCCCCAATCCCTAGGTAATCGCCAAACTGCCAGTAATTTAAATTGTGCTTAGCCTGACGCTTAGGCTGCGCAAAGGCACTGGTTTCGTAATGCTCAAAGCCAGCGGCGGCTAATTCCGCTTCAATCGCATCCGACATATCGGCACTGCAATCCTCGGTCGGCAAGGCAGGCGGGTAGCGATGGAACAGGGTATTAGGCTCTAAGGTCAGGTGATAGGCCGAAAGATGCGTAGATTTGCAGGCAATGGCGGTGCGAACATCCAGCAGCGCTTCGGCCAGCGTTTGCTTAGGCAGGGCATACATAATATCCAGATTGAAATTATCAAAATGCTGATGGGCAATCTCAATGGCGCGATGGGCTTCTTTATCATCGTGCACACGCCCTAGCGCTTTAAGGTGCTCGGCATTAAAGCTTTGAATACCAATGGATAAACGGGTAATGCCTGCGGCACGGTAGCCAGCAAATTTCTCGCTCTCAAAGGTGCCCGGATTGGCTTCCAGCGTGATCTCGGCATCAGGGTGCAAGCGCACTCTAGCCCGAATCCCTTCCAGCAATTGATTAATCGCCTCGGCAGAAAACAAGCTTGGCGTGCCGCCGCCCATAAAAATACTGGTAATCGGCCTGCCCCACATTAGCGGCAAACAGGATTCTAAATCGGCCAGCAGGGCGGCAATATACTGCTGCTCCGGCAACGCGCCTTTTTGCGCGTGCGAGTTGAAATCACAGTAAGGGCATTTTTTAATGCACCAAGGAAAGTGAATATACAGCGCCAAAGGCGGTAAGGCAGAAAGCGCCCAGTTAGCTTTGCCGATGGGCATGGAAATCGATTGCATGGTGTTCACTTCTTTATGGGTATTGCGGGCTTGTAAAGCAAAAGGTCGGGCAAAAGGTCTGTAGGCACAGAGGTCAATGAGAACACAGAGCACACAGAGAGAAGCTTAACGGCCTTGCCACGAAAACATTACTCAACAAGCAAAGTTATTTACGTAGGGCGGGTGCAACCCGCCGTTTATGTAGTTTTTAAGGTCTAAATCGGCGGGTTTCACCCGCCCTACGAATGATGTAATGCTGATGACATGACTAATGCCTAACGTTTTTCTCCGTGCGCTCTGTGTTCTTCCCGTTCTCTGTGTCTACAGACCTTTTTGATTTTAATCGAGGCTAAATTACTATTTCTGATAAGGGTTATGCAGCTCATCCACCAGCCTATGTAGCACAGCTTTGATCTGAGCTTCTGATACTTCCATCAGCAGCCCGTCTTCCAGTAAATCCTGAGCCATTTGTTTTAGCTCATCCAGATTCTCATTCATCACTTTTACTTTTTCGGTGCAAGACACCACCGATTCATCGTCTCTTAGCCATGTGGCCCAGCGGGTTTCCCCTTGGTTTACGGCCGTGCTCATAAGGCAGTTTCCTGTAATTTAGCGATCAATTCACGCAAAGCTTTGCCGCGATGCGAGATCTGGCTTTTTTCGTCTGCGCTGATTTCGGCGGCGGTTTTTCCAAACTGCGGCAGCAAAAACAGCGGATCATAGCCAAAACCTCCCTCACCTCGGCTAGTTTCAAGGATTTCACCGCAGCAAATGCCATCGCTAATCAGCGGCTGCGGGTCATCCGCGTGGCGCACCAAGACCAGCGCGGCATAGTAATAAGCGCTGCGATTGGTCTGCCCGGCCAAGGATTCGACCAATTTTTGATTATTGCGTGCATCCGATTTGGGCTCACCCGCAAAGCGGGCCGAGTACACACCCGGCGCTCCGCCCAGTGCATGTACGCAAAGGCCAGAATCATCGGCCAGCGCAGGCAGACCGGTAATTCGGCTGGCGTGGCGGGCTTTTTCTAAAGCGTTTTCAATAAAAGTGTGGTGCGGCTCTTCGCACTCGGCCACGCCCAGCTCGCCCTGCGGAACAATCTGGATATCCAGCGCAGCAAACAGGCG
The DNA here is from genome assembly GCF_042664895.1 of Iodobacter arcticus. Classification (NCBI taxonomy): domain Bacteria; kingdom Pseudomonadati; phylum Pseudomonadota; class Betaproteobacteria; order Neisseriales; family Chitinibacteraceae; genus Iodobacter; species Iodobacter arcticus. The sequence goes on along the minus strand of NZ_JBHTBQ010000016.1, from coordinate 6,321 downwards.
ATTAAATTCTTTTACCTTACCGGCATTATTACTGGCTAAAACGATGCGTTTCATCATTGGTAATTCTTCTTTTGTAGGATAAGCAGCTCTTGCTCTCGCTTCATTTGAAAGCGATTCAAAACACTATTGCCAATTAATAAAGGGCCATTGTCTTGATCGCGCACACTGGCTTGCACATTATTAAGTAGCAAGGAGCCGATACGAATTTGCGCAATCGTAATTTGCCAAGATTTAATCGTGCCATTGGCCGTTTGCGTGCGACTTTCCTCGCCCTGCTTATAATCCACGCCCATATTGCTGGCCAGATTACGCGGCATAGATAAAAAGCTGGCGCCGGTATCAATAATGCCGCGCTGGCTAATGCCACGCACGGCAATATCGGCAAAATAATGGCCTTGCGCATCCGGGCTTAGCGTAAGGCTGCCCGAACTATCACTCTCTGCCTTGCTACTGGCGATATAACCTTGCCCCAATAATAACTGACGCTGGCGCGTGCCTATCATGACAGTAGCTTGCTCGCTGCTCACCACCAGCAACTTTACTTCGCCCACTTGCTGACTAATTGTCAAAGTCTTTTTTTGCCCATCAATCAGCAAAATGCCTTTATTGCCCATCGCTGCCAGCAGCGTCACTTCGGTGGCGAATGCGGGCGGGATCATCAAGGTCAGTAAAAGGGCGAGTTGCTTCATTTAAGGATGGCCTTTGGTTACTTCACGTAGGGCGTTTTCAATCAGCTGGAAGTCAGCATCTTTAAGTAGTTTGGAATCAGACAACATCCGTCGCCAAGTCCTAGCGCCCGGCTGATGCTGAAATAAGCCCAGAATATGCCGGGTCATTAAGCGAATCGGCAAGCCCTGCGCCATTTCTGCCTCAATAAAACGCCGCATCGCGTGCATCACTTGCACGCGGGATGCAGTATGCGCTGCGCCGCCGTAAAACAACTCATCCACCTGCGTCAGTATCCAAGGGTTATGGTAAGCCTCGCGCCCCACCATCACGCCATCCAAATGCTTTAAATGCTCCGCCGCCTGCTCATGCGTGGTAATGCCGCCATTGACGATGATCTCTAAATGCGGGAAATCTTGTTTTAACTGATAAGCATAATGATATTTAAGCGGCGGAATCTCGCGGTTTTCTTTAGGCGACAAGCCTTTTAAAATCGCATTACGCGCATGCACAATAAAAGTATTACAGCCTTCATCAGCTACCGTTCCCACAAAATCGCGCACAAAGTCGTAGCTTTCTTCATTATCAATGCCGATACGATGCTTGATGGTGACATCAATATCCACCACATCTTTCATGGCCTTTACGCAATCCGCCACCAAACGCGGCTCCGCCATCAGGCAAGCGCCAAACGCCCCATTCTGCACCCGCTCGGAAGGGCAACCCACATTCAGATTAATCTCGTCATAGCCCCAGCCCTCGCCCAGCTTGGCGCAAGTCGCCAAAGCCAGCGGATCAGATCCACCCAGCTGCAAAGCAATCGGGTTTTCAATCTCATCAAAATTAAGATGCCGCTGCTTATCCCCATGAATAATCGCCCCAGTCGTCACCATCTCGGTGTACAGCCAAGTGTGCTTGGTCAGCAGTCTGGAGAAGTATCTATAGTGGCGGTCTGTCCAATCCAACATGGGTGCAATGGAGTAACGGCGACTGGATTTGATGTCTGTAACTACTTGGTTTGTTTGCATAATTTACTTATATGTGCTGATTAATCATGGCGCATTTTTTCTCTATCAGTCCGTAGCGATTGTTGCTGCACGGGGCGGTATACAGCAGCGCTGTGGTGCTGGTTTAGTGCCGAGGAAAAAATGGCAATCATGATTTAAAGAAAGGCTGCTGGCCGCATTGTCCTATTGGGGGTGGGGTGGGGTCAAACGCGGTGGTCAGATAATTCATGCTGAGACAAGTACATTCGCAAAAGAAAGACTTGCTAAGTATTGGGCCGTCAAGTTAGAGCAGGCACAAAGGTGGATAGGGGCATGATTATTACGGTCGCGTTCGGTGATATATTTTGCAGCCACCCTAATGGCGTAGGTGAGGTGTAAAAATTTGACGAGCCAAGTGTTAAGTGTTGGAAAACCTGATTAAAAGGCCTATTGCTAAAAACGGGTAGTGATGTAGTTGGGGTAGATATGATTTTCCATTGTAAATTTCGGGTGGGCAGGGATCCTCGGCGATTGCTTCAGATTGCAATCTGCATTTTGGGTCCTGTTTTAGGCGTGGCCAAACTTTTTGCTGGGTTTGCTGAAGGCGGAAAAAAAGTGGTTGATTGAGGCTGATAGGTAAATGTATGACACGGCTAGGCTTTATTGCTTACGGTGTTTTGCTTACTAAATATTTTAGTCTTAGTAAATATTTAGCATGAATTCAAAAAGAATTGGTAGGGAATTAAAAGCTTCGTGTAATATTATCCGGCTTCAATAAACCGTTGATTTACCATGAATCTGAGTGATCTGCCCTCGCAGGGCGACCTAAAAAATCGTTGGCCTTTCAGTATGAAAATATTCTCTGTCATAAAAGAGTTCAGCAATAGCCACTATCCAATCCCCTACATCTCTATCGTTCTAGCGCTTGCATGTATAGGTTTATATGGCTACCAGCAGATTATTGGTCTGCCTTGGGAGTTAAGTCCTGAACAGCAAATTTCTTGGGGTGGAAATCTGGCGGCGCTCACGCTAACCGGTGAGTATTGGCGGTTGTTTACGAGCATGTTTTTGCACGAAGGGCTGATCCACTTGTTGCTGAACATGTATTTATTGATGATGGTAGGCCCACGTACAGAGCACCAATTTGGCCGAGTGGGTATGTTTGCCATTTATTTGGTGGGGGGCGTCTCCGCTAGTTGCATGAGTGCATGGTGGCTTGGTAGTCATGCAATCGGTACGAATTTCCTAGGGCTTCCAAGTATTCGCCTTGTCGTCAGTATTGGAGCATCTGGTGCGATTATGGCGCTGTGCGGCGCGCTATTAAGCGGCTTCGCAATGGACCGTTTCAATGGCAAACGGGGCAATGAAGAGCCTGGCTTTGGTCGCGCCTTGGCGCAGGTCGTGGGCCTTAATTTAGTTATGGGTTTGTTTGTTTCCAATACTGATCAGGCTGCGCACGTGGGAGGATTGATTGCTGGGGGAGCGGTTGGGCTCTTGATTGGCCATGTAACTACGGACCACAACAAAGTAATGCGCGTTGTGCGACTGGCCCTTACTCCCTTGCTGGCAGGCTTGGCGGCGTGGTGGGCTCTATCTGCGTCTGACGTTGCTACTCTCCAAGAGCTACGTGCAGATATGGAAACAACTAAGCATGAGGAGCAAAAAGCCCGAACCGAAATTCAAGAAAAAAAAGCCAGAGAGGCAGCAATCATAAAAGAGCGGCAACAACGCCCCCCGCAAGTGGATGCCGACACCGCTAGAGGCAAAGTAATTAAGGTTTCGGAGTCGGGCGCTTCATTCGTATTAAGTGAAGATGAAACGAAGGCGTATGTTGTTGACCTTGAACGTAATCAAATAAGTGTGGTTGATCTTGTTCAAGGAGTCGTAGAAAAGAGAATTGCAGGGCCGAAACTTCCAGTTCAGACGGAAGAAAAGGTGGGCTGTTATTCTCTTAAATGCTCAACGAAAGGTGCGCTGGATATCCAAGTGATGCGCGATAGCTCATTGGCATTGGTGACGGCCATGGAAAAAAATGCAGTGACCTTCATCGACTTGTCCGCAGCAAAACGGGTGGCTACGGTGCGCGTTGGTGCGGCACCACATGCCATAGTTCTTTCGCCAGACCAAAGTCGCGCCTATGTTCACAACACGCAAGACAACACTATTTCGGTGCTGGATATTGCTACTAAGAAAGTGCTTTCAGTACTGACTGTGTCAAATGATAAAAATTGGAAGATCGAAGATCGTTTGCCCATGTGGTTTAGTGCAGACGGAGTACGCTTGTACGTGCACAATAAAAGTGACCACCAGATAAGCGTGTTTGATACACAAACATTGCGTCCGCTGGATGACGTAACGTTCGCTCAGCTTGAACATATAGTGGCACCTAAGGGGGTAAAAGGAGCTGTATGGGGCTTGAGTGATGATGGTATTTTTATCTCAGATGGATTTGAGCCCACAGCAAAAAAAACAATCCCTTTTTGCAATAGCATTACCGCATTTACAGCCGCGGGAGTGTCTACTGGCGCGGTGGAGTTGTTAGCCGTTGCCATTCCAAACTATGCAAATAAAGGGACATTTGTCCGCGTTGCCAATGTGGGTTCTACTGTGTCGGTTGGTCAATATCCACTGCATGGATACGTGACTGAGCTTTTGTTTTCAGCGGACGGTAAGCGGCTATTTTCGCTGACCAGTTCAGGCGATCTGTCTATCATTGACCCACGCAAACGTATGGATGATGATGATTTGCTCTGTAAGCCAGTTGCAACTTAGCAATGCCGGTGTTTTTATCCATTTAGGACACATGATATTGTTGCGGTTTTTGTGTTTTTTATGTTTACCCATCGCATCGTATGCAGCCTCTGCACCCTTAACCCCTGCTGATTGCGCGTTGCTGCAAGAGCGCGGCGTGATTACGGCGGCTAATCCGCTGCCTTGTGATCGTTTGCAAAGAGTGCGTTTTTTGCATTGGGATATGAAGGGGCAAAAAGCAGAGGGGCAGATGCTGGTGCTGGATGTGGTGGCGCCGCAGGTAGATGCTTTGTTCGCGGCTTTATATCAGGCTAAATTTCCACTCAATTCGGCTTTGCCGCTGGAGCAGTTTGCGGGCGATGATGTGCTGTCTATGAATGCCAATAATAGCAGTGCATTTAATGGCCGGGCGATAACAGGCGCCAAAAGCTGGTCTAAGCATGCTTATGGCGTGGCGATGGATATTAATCCGCTGCAAAACCCATATATAAGCTTTGCAGATGATGGCGGGCTGAATGTGTTGCCTGCGGCAAGCGCGAAGAGCTATCTGAACCGTAATGAGCTTCGCCCTGAGAAATCACGCCGTGCCGGTTTAGTGACCGAGCCGGTGGTCAGCCTATTTGCTCAGCATGGCTTTATGACTTGGGGTGGTGATTGGGATGCGCCAATTGATTACCAGCATTTCGAAATCGGCAGCCGCCGTTATATGAATGAATTAATCCAGCTGCCACTGGAGCAGGCTCGGGCTAATTTTAATCAATATGTTGAGCGCTATCGCGCATGCAGTGCCAATGAGCAGGGAAGCTTAGGAGAAGTGCGCGTTCGTTGCGTGGCAAAAGTACGTCAGTAGGGTGTGTTGCTGCTGAGTTTCTATAAATCTTATAAACAAAATGTCTGCGGCCCTACACTTATAGTTGTCGCATTGAATTTCAGCCAGTTAATATAACGCCACCTGATTATGCCTCTTGTTCAAACTCATTATAAATATCGTAGGGCGGGTGAAACCCGCCGAGCTTTGCAATGAAATATGAAAAACGGCGGGTTTCACCCGCCCTACAAATTCAAAAATCGAGCACCACTCTCAAGAAATCGATTTACACCTAGATGATTGAGCAAGAGGCATAGTCAGGTAACACCAAGTAGACACGCATGAACCGGGCTATATATCTAAGCCTAGCTTGTCCAAGTCAAAGAAGCGTTGCTTGCGTTTTAATAAGTCCATCGCTAGGTACAGCGTTTCCGTGCCGTACATGAGTTCTAATGAGTGATGATACATCTCAGTTTTGTGCATATTAATCAGGCCATCCACACAGCGATACACGCGGCGGCGGGATTCTTCCATTTGGCCAAAGTGATGCACCCAGTCGCAGCCTTCTAGCGTGGCGTGTTTGTCGCCAATGGCCAGGGCTAGTAGCGTTTTCAATTCACCAATACATAGCGTCTTCCAAGCCGAGTCTGTGGCGGTGGCAAGGCCGATGATTTCCAAGATAGATATGTCATCAGTCAGGCTAATGTTTTGCAGGCTAGCCAGCAGCTCGGCGCATTCGGCCTCATCCAGCTGGTGGAGTCTTATAATAGCCGTGCGGATTTTCTTATCTATAACAATACTCTGCTGCTCAGTAGGCATGGGACGCTCTGGTTTTGGGTGAAATATATAAATCGGTACGCAATTTACACGGTGTTTCTATAGTCTGCTCCGCAAATGATTTGGCAGTAAAGCTTGCTGGCGTTAGCGGGTGAATTTTCTTACTATTAAAAATCATACACTTACCGCATTCTCAGTGATTTATTGCAAGTAAGGTGTTGACCGAAGCGGGTCCAGCCCGTATATTTCGGCCTCTCGCTGCAGCACACACAGCAACACGGTGTTCGAGCCGCAGCGAATGATCTTTAAAAAAATACAGTCGATGAGTGTGAG
>NZ_JBHTBQ010000015.1:0-62880 GCF_042664895.1 Iodobacter arcticus | reverse complement strand
TGCCCGTCACATGCTGAGGTAATAGCTGCTCGCCCCAAGCCGCACCATCACCTAATTGGAGAGAAACAAGACGCTGATCTTGATTAAAAGCGGCGGCAAATGAAGCAAGTAGCTGATCAGGGCGCATGAAATTACTAATCCATCATTTATCAGCAGCTCAGATTACCCGATGTTTTATTAGCCTGTGCGAATAATTACAAAACCCCGTAATTATTTCCAGTTTAACGAACCATTACTGTAAGTATTTATACTTATTTTATTGCTTCCTTACTCTATTCATTAAAGGATGCCTACTCTAAGAACCGCTTTAATTCATGATATTTTTACAGACAAGGCACTCTAGGGTCTGTTGACGTTTCATTCACGGCTGCGTTGGCTGCAGTTTTGGGGCAAGGCAAAAGACGCGAAGTGGTACGAGTACCATGAGCGTCTTTTAACGCCGTGCAGCCCCAAAACTGCAGTCAACCCTCCGCGTGCGGGAGGTTTTCCTCGCCAGGACTGGGCTGAGGCGGAAAACGACCATTCACTGCGTTATGCTCCTCGGAAATAACCAGTTATTGCCTTCGCCCTCCTGCCTTGTGCTTGGCCGTTTTCCGGCTCAGCGCAATTGTGAATGAAACGCCAACAGACCCTAGGCTAAGACTGTAATGCCGTTCACTTAAGCGGTTTTGTTTGAGTTCCCCCCCTTTGTAAAAGGGGGGCTAGGGGGGATTTGCAGTTGATGTTGGGCTTGAAATAAGCAAAAAACTCAAGGCAAATCCCCCTCAATCCCCCTTTTTCTAAGGGGGAAGCAAAACCAATACCTTAAGTGAACGGCATTAAGGCTAAGACTGATGTTTTTAATGGTTTTGCTTAGGCAAATAGAACGGCTACGGGCAGCGCAAACGCCGCGATCCGTGCTTATCTACCATATTTAACGTAAAATCGCTCTTTTGCTTTTTTGTAGCCCTTACAATGACTGATTTAGTACGCGAAGTAGGCCGTCGCCGCACCTTCGCCATTATCTCCCACCCTGATGCGGGGAAAACGACGCTCACCGAAAAGCTACTTTATTTCTCGGGAGCGATTCAAAACGCCGGTACGGTTAAAGGTAAAAAAGGCGGCAAGTTCGCCACTTCCGACTGGATGGATATCGAAAAGCAACGGGGTATTTCGGTAGCATCCAGCGTGATGCAGTTTGATTACCGCGATCACGTTGTGAATCTGCTCGACACCCCGGGCCACCAAGACTTCTCTGAAGACACTTACCGCGTGCTCACCGCCGTAGATAGCGCCTTGATGGTGATTGATGCGGCCAAGGGAGTGGAAGCGCAAACCATCAAGCTTTTAAATGTCTGCCGCCTGCGCAATACGCCAATTATTACGCTAATGAATAAGCTCGACCGCGAAGTACGTGATTCGCTTGAGCTATTAGACGAAGTAGAAAGCGTGCTGGAAATCCGCTGCGCGCCGATTACTTGGCCAATCGGCATGGGTAAAACCTTCCGTGGCGTGTACAGCATTCTTACCGACACCGTATTGCTATTCACACCTGGCAAAGGCCCGCTGGATGAAGTCGAAATCATTGAAGGCCTAAACAACCCGCGCCTCGATGAATTATTTCCGCTGGAAATCGAAAACACCCGTATGGAGCTAGAACTCGTACGCGGTGCTTCGCATCCCTTTGTGCTGGAAGAGTTTTTATCGGGTGATCTAACGCCAGTCTTCTTTGGCTCGGCGATTAATAACTTCGGCATTCGTGAAATCTTGAACGCGCTGGTTGATTGGGCACCGTCCCCAGGCGAAGCGCATGCCACCGTTCGCACGGTCAGCCCTACCGAAGAAAAATTCTCGGCCTTTGTGTTTAAGATTCAAGCCAATATGGATCCAAAACACCGCGACCGGATTGCTTTCTTGCGCGTGTGTTCGGGTGAATTTACCCGTGGTATGAAATTCAAGCATTTGCGACTGAATCGTGAAATTGCCGCCAACTCGGTCGTCACCTTTATGGCGCAAGGCCGCGAGCAAGTAGAAGAAGCTTACGCTGGCGATATTATCGGCCTGCCCAATCACGGCAATATTCAGATTGGCGATTCATTCTCTGAAGGCGAATTGCTGGCCTTTACCGGCATTCCTTACTTTGCACCCGAGATGTTCCGTATTGTGCGCATCAAAAACCCACTGAAGATCAAGCAATTGCATAAAGGCTTGCAACAGCTGGGCGAAGAAGGCGCGGTACAGGTATTCAAACCACTCAACGGCTCAGACTTGATTCTGGGTGCAGTGGGCGTGCTGCAATTTGAAGTGGTTGCCTCCCGCCTTGCCAATGAATATGGCGTAGAAGCGGTGTTTGAGTCCACCACCATTTTCACCGCACGTTGGGTGAGCTGTGATGATGCAAAAATACTGGAAGATTTTGAAGACCAGTTAGTCAACAATCTGGGGCGAGATGCCGCACATAGCTTGGCTTATCTTGCAACAAGCCGGGTGAACCTGCAGCTCACCCAAGAGCGGTGGCCCAAAATTGTGTTTCATGCAACCCGTGAACATGCCGTTACCTTGTAAATATTCAACTCAACAGCGCCGCAATATGGCGCTGTTTTTTTTTGCAATTTATGCTCCGCTTTTATCGGGCAAAAGTAGTCAACTCTATACAAGCTACAAACCCAAGAACTTGACTTAGATTAAGTTTTTGCGCCAAACATCGGACTAGGATGGATGCATTGGAAACGACAAAATCGCTTTCAAACAGATCAAACTTAAAGCGTGTCTTTATAAGACATGCACGGTAACAGGGTCTTGAGGCCTATAGGAGCATCCGCTATGAACGCACCAGAAAATCATCTGCATCTTGACGCTTGGCGTGGATTTAAAACAGGCGAGTGGCAAGATAAAGTCGACACTCGTGGCTTTATCCAACTCAACTACACGCCTTACTTGGATGATGATCGCTTCCTCGCTGGCCCGACCGAACGCACTACCCAGCTTTGGACTGAGCTTTCTGCCCAGCTTAAAGAAGAACGTAAGCGTGGCGTATTAGAAGTATCTACCCATGTTGGCGCATCAATTACGGCTCACGGCCCTGGCTATATTAATAAAGATTTAGAAACTATCGTCGGTGTTCAAACCGACAAACCACTGCGTCGCGCCATTATGCCGAACGGCGGTTTGCGCATGGTGCAAAACGGCCTTGAAGCCTACCACTTTGAAATGAACCCAGAAATTGTAGATATCTTTACCAAGTACCGTAAAGATCACAATATGGGCGTATTTGATGCTTACACACCAGAAATCATGGCTTGCCGTAGCTCGGGCGTCATTACCGGTTTGCCAGATTCTTACGGTCGTGGTCGTATTATTGGCGACTATCGTCGCGTTGCACTTTACGGCGTTGATTTTTTGATTGTTGACAAAAAACGCGAAAAAACCGAGCTCAATGATGTTCCGTTTACCGAATCAGTGATTCGTTTGCGTGAAGAGTTGTCCGAGCAAATCAAAGCGCTGGGCGAACTCAAGCAAATGGCAAAGTCTTACGGCTTTGATATTTCCAAACCAGCCACTACCGCTCAAGAAGCCATCCAATGGCTGTACTTTGGCTACCTTGCTGCCACAAAAGAGCAAAACGGCGCGGCGATGTCGATTGGCCGCACATCCACCTTCCTGGACGTGTATATCCAACGCGATTTGGTCGAAGGTCGCATTAACGAATCGCAAGCCCAAGAATTGATTGACCATATGGTCATGAAATTGCGCATTATTCGCTTCTTGCGCACACCAGAATACGATGATTTATTCTCTGGCGACCCAACATGGGTCACAGAATCGATCGGTGGTACAGGCCTTGATGGCCGCACACTGGTCACGAAAACCAGCTTCCGTGTTCTGCACACTCTGTACAACCTTGGACCGGCTCCAGAGCCTAATCTGACAGTATTGTGGTCGACTGCTTTCCCGCAAGGCTTTAAAGAATTTTGCGCGAAAGTTTCGATTGATACCTCAGCCATCCAGTACGAAAACGATGACTTGATGAACCCTAAATGGGGTGACGATTACGCCATCGCATGTTGTGTTTCAGCCATGGCAGTCGGTAAGCAAATGCAATTCTTTGGCGCACGGGTCAACCTTGCCAAAGCCATGCTCTATGCGATCAACGGTGGTGTGGACGAAAAAACCGGCAAAGTAGTGGCCAATGGTTTTGAACCACTCAAAGGCGACGTGCTCAATTACGATGAAGTGATGACTAAATACGATGTGATGCTGGATTGGTTGGCAAAAACATACGTGACTGCACTGAACTCGATTCACTATATGCACGATAAATACTCGTACGAACGCATCGAAATGGCGCTGCATGATCGCGATATTCTGCGCACTATGGCTTGCGGTATTGCGGGTCTGGCGGTTGCTGCTGATTCGCTTTCAGCGATCAAGCACGCAAAAGTATCTGTGATTCGTAACGAAAAAGGTATTGCTGTCGATTACAAAATCGAAGGCGATTACCCTGCTTACGGCAATAACGATGATCGCGTTGATGATATTGCAGTGTGGCTGACAGAAACATTCATGAACAAGATCAAGGCTCAGCCTGTGTTCTATCGTGACTCCATGCCAACGCAATCGGTACTGACCATTACCTCTAATGTGGTTTACGGCAAAAAAACAGGTAACACACCCGACGGCCGCCGTTCAGGCACACCGTTCTCCCCAGGTGCTAACCCAATGAATGGCCGTGACACTAATGGCTTTATCGCTGCCGGTTTCTCGGTATCGAAAATCCCATACGAAGCCGCGTTAGATGGTGTGTCTTGGACCGCATCCATGACGCCTGACGCACTAGGCCACAACGCAGCAGATCGCGTTAAAACATTAGCGGCTTCGATCGATGGCTTGTTTGGGCCACACGGCGAAGAATGCTCTACTTGCCTAGATAAAGATGCCGTTGATGAAAAAATGGACCAACTCTTTCATCTAAACATGAATGTATTAAACCGTGACACCCTGCTGGACGCGATGGAGCACCCAGAAAACTACCCACAACTCACCGTGCGTGTTTCTGGCTATGCAGTGAACTTTGTGAAGCTGACTCGTGAACAGCAAATGGACGTAATCAGCCGTACATTCCACGGCAAGTGTTAAAGGGATAGTAGGGTGGGCACGATAAACCCCTGTGCCCACACCCTACTCGCTGACCAATCAATCCAAAAGCATACTCACCCAAGGAGCAGCCCATGGCACAACTATTTCACCTTAATATGAATGTGTTAAACCGAGACACCTTGGTTGACGCAATGGAAAACCCAGATAAATACCCACAGCTCACCGTGCGTGTTTCTGGCTATGCAGTGAATTTCGTCAAGCTCACCCGTGAGCAGCAAATGGACGTGATTAGCCGTACTTTCCACGAAAAGACCTAATACTGCATATCACTGCAATGTAGATCTACCCAAAACGGATCATTAAGCGCAGGCTTAATGATCCGTTTTAACGTAAAAAAACAATTAAAATAATCACTGGAAAAAAACATGAAATCGACTAAGCCACCAGGGGAAATCATCCCTATCTCTTTTGATACCCAGCACCACCAGCAAGGCTTTGTGCATTCAATTGAAACCGGTGCGGCCGTCGATGGCCCCGGCATGCGCTTTGCGCTTTTTGTAAGTGGCTGTCAGTTCCGCTGCCTGTATTGCCATAATCCAGACACATGGAAGCTGCACAACGGTAAAAGCTATACCGTTGAAGCCGTTATGACTGAGCTTAAAAAATATGCCAGCTTTTTGCGCATCGCAGGCGGGCTGACGATTTCTGGTGGCGAGCCATTAATGCAAGCGCACTTTGTAGGCGAAATTTTCCGCCGCGCCAAGCAAGAGCTTAAGCTACACACCGCCCTCGATACCCAAGGCTTTTTAGCAGCCCACCTCGATGATGCATGGTTTGATAATGTGGATTTGGTGCTGCTCGACATCAAACACAGCGATCCAGTCAAATACGAAGCACTCACCAGCAAACCACTCCAACCCACGCTCGACTTTGCCGAACGCTTACAAAAAATGGGCAAACCAGTTTGGGTGCGCTATGTACTGATCCCAGGCATCAGCGACGACTTTAACGACGTAGAAAAACTGGCCGATTATCTAAAGCCGATGAAAAATATCGAGCGCGTTGAAGTGCTGCCCTTCCATAAAATGGGCGAGAGCAAATGGGCGGAGCTGGGCATGAAGTACGAGCTAACGGACACAAAAAGCCCAAGCATGGAGCTGGTCGAGCGAGTGCGAGATCAATTCCGCCAACGAGGGTTGTTTACCTGTTAACAGATACGCCACAACCCAAATATTGAAACACGGAGGGTGCGGAGAACACGGAGTTTCACGGAGAAAAACAAGTCTAGAATTAAGCTTTTTTAGGACTTTGAGTATTGTAGGGTGCGCAACAACTTGCACACCCTATGAAAACCAGCTTTCTTGCTATGTTTTAGTCTTTAGTGATGCCTATCAGGCATGCCTTTGTGCCCCCGCCACCATTTGGAGTAAATAAGGCCGATTTCACGTAAAAAAAATCTGTATGGTCAGTATATTTACCCCTTCCGCAAGCAAGCGCCGCGATCTAAGCATGCTAAACTAGCCGCCTTTCTCGCCCTGTTAGATTTCGCCTCCCATGTATGAACTTCTGATCGGCCTGCGCTATACGCGTGCCAGCCGTCGTAATGGCTTTATCTCGTTTATTTCTCTTGTTTCTGTGATTGGCATTGCGCTCGGTGTAGCCGCGCTGATTATTGTGCTATCCGTGATGAATGGCTTTCAGGAAGAAGTGCGTAATCGCATTCTTGGCATGGCCGCGCATGTGCAAATCAGCGGCGTAGGCAATCAGTTAACAGACTGGCAATCTGCCGCCAATACCGCAAAAAAGAACCCGCATGTGCTAGCCACTGCGCCCTATGTGCTAGGGCAAGGGCTATTAACCAATGGCGGCGAGCAAGTGAAAGGCGTACTGATCCGCGGGATTGATCCCCAACAGGAAGCCGCTGTGAATGAGGTTGCGGGCAAGCTGGTCAGTGGCGAGCTGCAATCCTTACGCGCGGATCAATTTGGCGTGATCCTCGGCATTTCCCTTGCCAACGAGCTAGGTGTTCGCACCGGCGATCGTGTCACCCTAATTACACCGCAAGGCCAGGTCACCATTGCGGGGTTTACCCCAAGGTATAAGCAATTCACCGTCACCGGTATATTTAAAGCCGATTACGCACCTTACGATGTAGGTGTGGCAATGATTCATCTGAGCGATGCGCAAAAATTATTCCGAACCGGGGATGCCGTTTCCGGCCTGAGGCTTAAGCTGGATGATCTAAATCTGGCCCGCCGTGTGGCTCGCGAATTAAATCAAGAAATGCCCAATTTATTGATCGGCGATTGGACACAAGAAAACCCCACTTATTTCCGTGCCGTTGAAATCGAAAAACGCATGATGTTTATCATTCTGACACTGATTGTAGCGGTAGCCGCGTTTAATCTGGTTTCTACGCTGGTCATGGTCGTCACTGACAAGCAAGCTGATATCGCCATTTTGCGTACCCTAGGCGCGGCCCCCAGCTCGATCATGAAAATATTTGTGATTCAAGGCGCTTTATCTGGCTTGATCGGCACTGGCTCTGGCGTACTGGCCGGTGTGTTTATTTCTAAAAATCTGGATGTAATTGTGCCATTTATTGAACGCATACTAGGCACGACTATTTTGTCTCCGGATGTTTACCTGATTTCCGAGCTGCCATCGCGCGTGCTATGGAGCGATGTCAGCAGTATTGGCGGTATTTCGCTGGTCTTAGCACTGGTTGCAACCCTCTACCCAAGCTGGCGCGCATCTCGCGTTAATCCTGCCGAGGCTTTACGTTATGAGTAATACTGATCAAGTGCCGGTACTCGCGGCACAAAATTTAAGCAAAAGCTATAAAACCGGCAAGCTAGAAACCCAAGTATTGGCACATATTGATTTTGAACTGCACCGTGGTGAAACCGTGGCGATTGTGGGCGCATCTGGCTCTGGCAAATCAACCCTGCTGCACTGCCTTGGCGCTTTGGATGCGCCTAGCAGTGGGCAAATTCAGCTGATGGGCAAAGATCCGCTTGCGCTCAATGAAACCGAACGCGGCCTGATGCGCAATCTGCATCTGGGCTTTGTTTACCAGTTTCATCATTTATTGCCCGAATTTACCGCAGCTGAAAACGTCGCCATGCCGCTGCTTATCCGCCGTATGGATAAGGCCTCTGCCATGCAAGAAGCCGAAGCGATCCTTGCCCGGGTTGGCCTCGCTGATCGCAGCCACCACAAGCCCAGTGAATTATCCGGTGGCGAGCGCCAGCGCACCGCCATTGCCCGTGCGCTGGTGACTCGCCCTGCTTGCGTATTAGCCGACGAGCCCACAGGTAATCTAGACCGCGAAACCGCCGGTGGCGTGTTTGAATTAATGCTGGAATTAGCCAAAGAATCAGGCACAGGCTTTGTGATTGTGACGCATGATCCTGAACTCGCCGCCAAATGTGGGCGCATGCTCAGATTATCTAAAGCGGGCTTGGCAGTGGGCTAAATACCTAAGGCCATCCTCTAAACTTAAGACACACAAAGCCCCTCGCTGGGCTTGCTTAAGTGCAGAGAATGAAAATGCCTACTCAAAACAATCCCAGCCCAAAGCGTGCTATACCGTAATGGAAGATTTTAACTATCGGCGCAGCCAGGTAGTCCATGAAACGGCCAATACCTTACTTCTTACCGTCTATTTGCATACTCAAGCAAGCCATCGTGCTGCTTGCTTTTTGCAGCGTCAGCACTTCGGCCCATGCACTCACGATTTATACCGAGAACTGGCCGCCCGTCAATTACATGGCAGACAATAAAGCAGCGGGAATGGCAGTTGAAATAGTGCAGGCATTACAAAGCAAGCTAGGAAATAAAGACCCTATTCAACTTGTACCTTGGGTCCGAGGCTATAAGGCGCTGCTTGAGGGGCCTGATGTGATGCTATTTAGCTTGGGACGCTCAAGCGAGCGTGAAAAATTAATGATTATGCTTGGCCCCATTGCCATCAGCAGTACCAACATTTACACCCGTAAAGGTAGTGCAGAGCGTCTATTGGGATTAGGTGACGCCATCTACAACCAAGCCATTGGCACCTATCGTGGCAGCATCTTTGTGGATACCGCCGCAAAGAAAGGCTTTACCCGGATAGACATCGCCGCCACACCACAAATGACCGCAACCAAACTCATGGGCAAGCGCTTTGATCTTTGGATTGATGGCAGCGTAGCGGTTCCTTCTATTTTGAAAGAAATTGGCCACTCCGCCAATGAAGTCGAAAAAGTCATGACGCTGGATAGCTTAGAGCTCTATTTAGCGTTTTCTATCCAAACGCCCGCCCGCACCATTAAAGAATGGGAAGAAGCGCTGATCTGGCTCAAAAAAGAAGGCTATTTTCAGAAAATACATCGAAAATGGCTTCCCAATGAAGCGCCGCCCATGGAAGTGAATGTATTAAGGCCCCAGCAAGATCGCTAAAAAAACGCATCTAGCGCTTCAGCCTTGCCGCACAGTGCCTGCCCTCAAGAGTTGCTTACGCCAAATCCCCAATAAACGCATTCGTCAATGGCAGCAGCGCTATTCATAAGACGATCACTTCACATCGCTCTTTGCTAACGACGTATTAGTACTCATCCCCTGCAAAAACAATCTTAATACCCGCTGCTCGATCTTGGCACGATGCCCAAGCGGCACCGCAATTTGCAGCTGCAAGCCAATTTCCTCGTAGTGATCGAGGAAAATCCGCACTCTGGGCTCCATCATGGGCGATTCCAGCGCATAGCGACGCTCCAGCTCACGCGCATGACGAGATAAATCATGCGCGTATTCAGCAGCAATCACCCCTCCTGCCTCCATCAACACCCGCTCAGCTTTTTCCCAATTATCATTGCGCAAAATAGCCACGTGGATAGTTTGCAATACATAATCGCCCAACATGCTTTCATTAAATACCGGCTGGCTCAGCAGCAATGAATTAGGTACGGTCACACCACGGCCAACCGTTCCCTGACGATGAGATGCATGACTTGATTCCATTAAGGTCGTAGAAACCAAATTCATATCAATGACCTGCCCGCGGATTCCGCCAATTTCAACCCTGTCGCCTACCGCAAAAGCGTTGCTACTACTCCTAAAAATAGAGCCCAACATACAAAGAATCATTTCTTTGGTGGCAAGCACAATCGCTGCAGCAATCGCCACCAACGATACCGCAAAGGTTTGAATCTCATGCCCCCAGATAAAAATCATCCCGAGGGTAAATACGCCTAAAGAGCAGTTACGTAAATAAACTACCCAACGGCGGCGAACCTCTGGCCCTAAATCATGCCGACGTAAAATCGCGCGGCGGATCAGGGAGCGACAAACCATTAAAGAAAAAATAAATACCGCACAAATAATCGCATCACGAATCAATGCCCTATCTGCCAGCATCGGCAACAAAGCCGCCGCCAATCTTTCGTAATACCCTTGCATAACTATCCTTCCAGGCTACTTCCCAACAACACGGCAGCCACATCATCTGGCTCAGTTAAAGTACGAACCTGTGCAAACAGCGCCTCAGCTTCAGGATAAGTGCGGCGTAAATAAGTCAGCCACTGCTTCATCCGCCCAGCGCGATGCTTAGGCATAATGTGCTGTGCTTGAATCAGCTGCCAAAAGCAAATAAACAGCGGCTGTAAATCCGCCCACGGCAATTGGGGCTGGCCATTTCTAGCCATCAGCGCTAAAGAGGGATTCGACACAATCCCACGCCCCAACATAATCTGATCACAGCCTGAAACCGCCGCACAGCGATGAAACTCTTCTGCCGTCCAGATTTCGCCATTGGCTACCACCGGCACAGATAAAGCCTCACGAACGGCGGGGATGAGTTCCCAATAGGCAGGCGGCTTGTAGCCATCGAGTTTGGTGCGCGCATGTACGACAACTCGCGCGGCACCCGCACTCGCCATCGCATGCGCACATTCAATGGTTTGGCTGCTATCGTTGTAGCCAAGACGCATCTTGGCTGTTACAGGGATGTGCAGAGGCACCGCACGGCGCACAGCGCCCACAATCTCGTAAATTAGCTCAGGCTCTTGCAACAGCACTGCACCGCCACGATGGCGGTTCACACTTTTAGCCGGGCAGCCAAAATTTAAATCGATTTCATAAGGGCCCAGTTCAGCCAAGCGCGCGGCGTTTTCGGCCATGCACACGGGATCAGATCCCAATAGTTGCACGCTTACTGGCACACCCGCTACGGTTTTACTGCCGTTCAATAGCTCTGGTGCAATGCGCAAAAAGGTTTTATTCGGTAATAAAGAACCGCTGACCCGAATAAACTCGGTGACGCACATATCAATGCCACCCACTCGTGTCAGCACATCGCGCAGCACAAAATCAAGCAACCCCTCCATCGGGGCAAGTAAAATCTTCAAGATATACGGCCAAAGCAACGCAGAAAGGCGGTCATTGTAAAACAGCTCACTGTATGACGTGTGGTAAAAGTCCGAACTTGCTTAATAAGATCCATCCACGCCAATACAACAAGCAAATATCCCACACTTGACAACAGAACGAACGTTCACTACGCTAGAGTAGAACGTTTGTTCTGCACAGGTCAAATCTCATGGCACACCCTAATCGCGACGCCGAATACCTTGGCAAGCTGCAAGACTATTACGCTAACTACCGCAATCTACCGTCCTATTCGGTGATCGGTGATCTACTCGGGCTGGCTTCCAAATCCGCCGTATCGGCCCTTGTAAAGCGCCTGATGCTTGCAGGCTATGTGGACACCACGCCCGATAAACGCCTCGCCCCCACCAAACGCTTTTTTGAACGCGAGCTGGCTGATTTTCCGGTACCGGCTGGCCTGCCCGCCGCCGCCAACGACGCCATGAGCGAAGCCATTAGCATCGACGATTACCTGATCGAGCGCCCCTCTGCATCGGTAATGGTCAGGGTAAAAGGCGACTCCATGATTGATGCCGGCATTCACGATGGCGATATCGCCGTGGTAGAAAAACGCCATAGCGCCAATTTAGGCGATGTGGTCGTTGCCATTGTCGATGGTGAATACACGCTTAAAACGCTTAGCCGTGATAAACAAGGCTATGTACTGATGCCGCACAACCCCGCCTATGAGCCTATTCGCCCGAAAGAAGGTTTAGAAATTTTTGGCGTGATGGTAGGGCTGATCCGAAAGTATAAATAAGGCTTAGCTCGAAATAAGCTTTTGAAATAAGTGATCAAACAACGCCGTCATCCCCGAATGTTTTTATCGAAGATCCAGTCGGGCAGCTGGATTCCCGCCCAAAGATGCGGGTATGACACAACTTCAAAAACGGGGAATTAATAGACCCCTCGCCCTTATTTCCCCCAT
Organism: Iodobacter arcticus; assembly: GCF_042664895.1. Classification (NCBI taxonomy): domain Bacteria; kingdom Pseudomonadati; phylum Pseudomonadota; class Betaproteobacteria; order Neisseriales; family Chitinibacteraceae; genus Iodobacter; species Iodobacter arcticus. The sequence continues at coordinate 50,471 of NZ_JBHTBQ010000015.1, read as the reverse complement.
TACCCAGCCTTTAAACGATAAAATACGGCGTAAATGATCAGAAGATGCAGCTCAATCGCGTCCATCTGATCCAATCCACTTTAAGGAGCGCTCGTGAGCGACGTTGAACACTCCCCTCTGGGCAAAACAGTCAGCTATATCACTGAATACGAGCCTAGCCTGCTCTTCCCTATTTCGCGTACGGTCAAGCGCCAGGAAATTGGACTCGGCGAAACCCTGCCTTTTATGGGCATGGATATCTGGAATGGCTACGAGCTATCTTGGCTCAATGCCCGTGGCAAGCCACAGGTAGCCATTGCTGTGTTTAATATTCCTGCCAGCAGCCCGAATATCATCGAATCTAAATCATTCAAGCTTTATTTAAATAGCTTTAATCAAACTAAATTAGCAACACGCGAAGCCTTACAAACACTGCTACAAACCGACTTGTCCGCAGCGGCAGGCGCAAGTATCGGCGTACAGCTCATTGGCCCGGAGCAATTTCATCAGCAACGTCTTGCTGAGCTAGATGGCTATTGCATTGATAATCTGGATATCGAAGTCGATCAATACGGCCCGCAAGCCGGTTTGTTAAAATGTGATAGCGGCGAAACGACCATTACCGAGTCTTTAACATCCAATTTGCTAAAGTCTAACTGCCTTGTAACAGGTCAGCCCGATTGGGCCAGCATTCAAATCAGCTACACTGGCAAGCCGATTAATCGTGAATCGCTACTGCGTTATTTAATTTCATTTCGCAATCACAATGAATTTCACGAGCAATGCGTAGAGCGTATTTTTGTCGATATCATGCGTGACTGCGCCCCCATGAAGCTTGCCGTTTACGCTCGCTATACCCGCCGTGGCGGTTTGGACATTAACCCCTACCGCTGTAATTTTAGCGGCCCGCTCCCCAGTAACTTGCGTGGCGCGCGGCAATAGCCGGGCAGGTGTAAGGTAGGGCGTACTCGAAGCACTTGCTGAGTGACGTTTACGTCACTCAGCAAGTGCGCAGTACGCCATAACTCCTCATAGGCTAGATTCGCAAAACCTAAACCATTAGCCCATACACCAATAAATAACAGGAAAATAAATTATGAGCGAAATCGCAACCTTAGCCGGCGGCTGCTTCTGGTGCCTCGATGCCACTTTTGCCCGCCTGCGTGGTGTTTCACAAGTCGATTGTGGCTATATGGGCGGCAAGAATGAAGCCCCAACTTATAAAGCGGTATGCGCAGGCGACACCGGCCACGCCGAAGTGATTCAGCTGACTTTTGACCCCACGATTATCAGCTACAGCACCCTGCTTAAATTATTTTTTGCCCTGCACAACCCCACCACACTGAATCGCCAAGGTGAGGATGTAGGCACGCAATATCGCTCCAGCCTGTTTTTCCATAACGAAGCGCAAGAGGCAGCAGCAAAGGCAATGATCGCTGAATTGGCCAACGAGTACAGCGATCCTATCGTCACGACAGTCACCCCTGCCGTCACTTTTTGGCCTGCTGAAACCTATCATCAAGATTACTTTGATCAAAACCCACAACAGCCTTATTGCTCGGCCGTGGTTGCAGGGAAAGTACGTAAGCTTATGCAGGAATATGGCGATTTGCTTAAATAAGCACATTGTAAGGTGGGCACGTTTTTGTGCCCACCATGTACGCCACTAAAACAAATGGCATACATGCATCTTTCGTAGGGCGGGTTTCACCCGCCCTACAATAATTCAATGTTTGTGGCATGTAGTCGACTTATGACAAGGACCTAACGGACATGTATAGGACACTTTTCTGTGCCCACGTCCCAGCACTCACTCTGCGCCACCTATATCATCTCTTACAATCACACACCACAAGACCTGACGGCGCTCTGCCGCTATAATCGGGGTTTTCCCCAGTGCTTTCGGAACGCCATGACGCCGCAACTCTCCTTGCTTCAGCCCTATCCGTTTCAAAAACTTAAGCAGCTTTTTGCGGGTCTTAGCCCCAATCCAGCATTGGCCCATATCAATTTATCTATCGGCGAGCCCAAACACGCCACGCCCAAGCTGATAACCGATGCGCTGATCGCGCACTTTGATGGCCTGTCTGCCTACCCCGCCACGCTGGGCTCAGATGCGCTCAGACAAAGCATTAGCACTTGGCTAAGTAATCGCTACGGTATTGCAGCGCCCAATCCGGCTACCGAAATCATTCCCGTCAATGGCAGCCGCGAAGCGCTGTTTGCCTTTGCCCAAACCATCATTGATAGCAGCCTTGAGCAGCAGCCCGTCGTGCTCTCACCCAATCCCTTTTACCAAATCTACGAAGGCGCAGCACTTTTGGCTGGTGCGGAGCCTTATTTTGTAAATTGCAATGCAGAAAACCGCTTTCAGCCCGATTGGGATGCTGTGCCGCACACCATTTGGCAGCGTACCCAACTGGTTTTTACCTGCTCGCCTGGCAATCCAACCGGCGCAGTCGCCTCGCTCGCCGACTGGCAGAAGCTGTTTGCACTGTCCGATCAATATGGCTTTGTGATTGCGTCTGATGAATGTTATTCAGAGATTTACTTTGGCGAAGATAAGCCGCTAGGCGCGCTCGAAGCAGCTACTCAGCTAGGACGTGATTACCATAATCTGGTCATTTTCTCGTCGCTATCGAAACGCTCAAATGTACCCGGCTTACGCTCTGGCTTTGTGGCGGGGGATGCGAAACTTTTAGCGCAGTTTTTGCTCTACCGTACCTATCATGGCTGTGCGATGAGCCCGATGGTGCAGGCCGCAAGTGCGGCAGCATGGAATGATGAAACGCATGTGATCGAAAATCGTTCGCTCTATAGCCAGAAATTTGCCGCCGTCACCCCCTTGCTACAAAACGTTTTAAACGTCAGCATGCCCGATGCCGCTTTCTATCTGTGGGCAAAAATCAAAGGGGACGATGCCGCCTTTGCCCGCCAGCTATTTGAAGAAGAGCACGTTACTGTTTTACCCGGCAGCTATCTGGCCCGCAGCGCCCACGGCATCAACCCCGGCGAGGGCTATATCCGTATCGCCTTGGTTGCACCTCTCAATGATTGTATTGCGGCAGCCGAGCGGATTTCTCGCTTTTGCCAACGCCATCTTGATACCACTTTTTAATGTCATGTAGGGCGGGTGCAAGCCGCGAGCAATGCAGAAAAGTACGCGGGTTGCACCCGACCTACGATGTTTCAATACTTGTAATTGTGCGGCAACCCATGACATATAGCTAAGCAATGGGGCTGGGGCAAACCCGTCACATATCCAATACCGCAGCATCACCACTTTGGCGGGTTTTACCCGCTCTACGAATGACCTAACCAAGGAAGCACCATGAGCCAACTTCAGCAAATCATCGAAACTGCTTTTGAAAACCGCGCAGAGATCACTCCTGCCAATGTGCCATCCGAGCTGCGTGACACAATTAATAGCGTGATTTTGGGTCTGGATAAGGGTGAATACCGTGTTGCAGAAAAAATTGATGGCCAGTGGCATACCCATCAATGGCTTAAAAAAGCCGTGCTGCTGTCTTTCCGCATTAACGACAACGTGCCTATGGATGGCGGCTGCACTCAGTATTTTGACAAAGTGCCGTCTAAATTTGCTGATTACAGCGAAAACGATTTCCGTGAAGGCGGTTTCCGCGTTGTGCCTAATGCCATGGCGCGTCGCGGCTCCTTTATCGGTAAAAACGTGGTGTTGATGCCTTCTTACGTGAATATCGGTGCCTATGTAGACGAAGGCACAATGGTAGATACTTGGGCCACCGTAGGTAGCTGCGCGCAAATCGGTAAAAATGTGCATTTATCCGGCGGCGTAGGCATTGGCGGCGTGCTTGAGCCACTGCAAGCCAACCCAACGATCATCGAAGACAACTGCTTTATTGGTGCCCGCTCCGAAGTGGTTGAAGGCGTGATCGTTGAAGAAGGCTCGGTGATCTCGATGGGCGTTTATCTCGGCCAAAGCACCAAGATTTACGACCGTGAAACCGGTGAAGTCACGTATGGCCGCATCCCTGCTGGCTCGGTAGTGGTTTCCGGCAACTTGCCATCGGCTGATGGTAAATACAGCTTGTACTGCGCTGTAATTGTCAAAAAAGTAGACGCAAAAACCCGCGCAAAAACCAGCATCAACGATTTGCTACGCGGTATTTAATCAATAAAACCACCCCATCCTGCTCAGGATGGGGATTGAAACCACGCCACTCTGCCTTAAATAAGCCATCTATAATATTGCAGTTTCTGACTACTAACTGTTGTCAGCATAACCCTGCCAGTAGATAATCTCGGCTACTCATGTCAAACGCATTACCAAATTCTCTTTCTAACTCCGGGTAAATTGAGCGCTGCCCGCCTTACATTCTAGGCACTTCAAGCTAATGACCACCCTATTGCCTATGCGTGCAGAGACTTACGAGTCCTACCACGAATCTTCGATTTTGAGCTATGCAGAAGATAATGTTCAGTCCGGCCGCTGGCGCGAAGAAGACGCGCTTGAGCAATCTCGCAATGAATTTCACACATTACTACCGCAAGGCACAGACACACCCGATCAATACTTATTTGAAATCATTGGCAAAGATAATCTGACTGCCGTCGGCTTTATTTGGTTTGGCATTGTTATAGAAGACGGTGTGCGAATTGCTTTTGTTTATGATTTAGAAATTAAAGCCGACCATCGCCGTCAGGGATATGCCAAGCGCGCTTTCAAAGCAATAGAAACGCTTGTAAATGATCTCGGGCTGACTCGCATTGGCCTGCATGTTTTCAACCAGAATACAGCCGCGCAAACGCTATACAAACACTTAGGCTACGAAGTAACGAGCATTAATATGCTGAAAAAACTTTAAGAATAAAAAATGAAATTAGGCCCGTGCTCAGACAGCAAAGCCATTGCCGCCCTTTATCTTGCTTCCCGTAAAGCACAGCTGCCCTATGCGCCATTAGTTCATTCTGACGAAGCCATTTATAGCTGGGTGGCTGAGATACTGATTAAAACAGACCACATCACTGCTGCATCGAAAAAAGGCGTGATTTATGGCTTTATTGCCACGTCAGGTAATGAGGGCAGGCAATGGATTAATCATCTCTATATTCACCCCAGCCACACAGGGCAAGGCATCGGCTCCGCCCTGCTTGAATATGCCCTGCCCCTTATGCCACGCCCCCTGTATCTGCATACCTTTCAAGCCAATACCGGCGCACGGCGCTTTTACGAGCGGCATGGCTTTCTTGCCCTTGAATTTAGCGATGGCTCAAACAATGAAGAAAACTGCCCTGATGTACTGTATGGACTAAATTAAATACCCGCCATTTATGGAGTAAAAATGTCCGACTTAGATTTTTACCTTACAAAGTACTATTTAAATACAGAACAATTCGCCAGCGCCTGTAATATCACCGTCAAAGCACTTAACGAACTACTTCAAGCTCGCCTCATTCCTGCCCCGTCTTATATTGTCACCGCGCACTCAACGCTTAAATCTTATGTATTTGGTGAAATGGCTGCGCCAGATGCCACCCCAGCTCACTATTTTCACCCAGAAAACACGGTCTGGACGACGATCGCGCAGCAGCAAATCAAAACACATGGAATTCAAACTGCATTTGAGGCATTAAAAGCATCATTTATATCGCGTTTTCAGGCCGCGCTCAAAGAATGTAATCACAGAATATGGCCGTTAAAAGATAGTTTTAATGAAGATAGCTCACCCATTGCTCTGGGATTAGAGACCCGTAGTCATGCTGCATGGGAGCATTTTCTTCAGGGCACATTTGGCCTTTGTGTTGCTTATCCCGTGTCAGAAGCGGCGATTGCAGAAAAAGAAGTGCTGCAAGAAAAATTAAACGATCAAAGTAATACAAACTTCACAGAAGCAGAGATCCCTAACCTGCTTATTCTGATTGATGCTTTTGCCAAAGCATCAATGCCCTTCTCTCCGATTGACTACCCATTCAGCAGCCGTAAGCGCCTTGTAGACGATTTTCGCCTCCGCCTCAAAGCTCAGCCCTTCCTCACCATCCGCCCCATGACAATAAGCGATGCGGCAGCCGTCTCTGCCCTGCTGCCTACCCTTGGTTACTCAGGTGATCCCAGCGAGGTAGCGAGTCGCTTTACTCTGCTCTCTGCCCAGCCAGATCAAATTATTTTCCTAGCTTTACAGAATAATCAACTCGCAGGCCTCTGCCACGCTCAAGGCGTTCGTTTGATTGCAAGCAATGGTTATGCAGAAATTAACGCGCTGGTGGTAAACACCGCCTTGCAACGCAGAGGAATCGGCAAAGCCTTAGTCAGTCATGCAAAAGACTGGGCCCAATCACAAGGGTACGAACGCCTGCGCTTGCGATCTGGCCTGCATAGAAAAAACGCCCATCTTTTTTATGAAGCAATCGGTTTCAGCAAAAAACAAGCGAGTTATGCATTTGAAACCATGCTAAGCACGCCCTTATAAACCAGCCCTAGCGTTGATAGAAATCCGATGTTTGCATTGAATATAAACGGCCTGCTTATTAACACACAGCTTAAGCTCGCTTCGTACGCAAGCATGCTGCGTTTTCTGCCTGCAAAAAGAGATGAGCGGTACCGTTGACACCGACAACCGCACCGGTGATTGACCTGATAAAAAGTAAAAAAACACCAGCAATAAAACTAATGCACAGAAAAACGCCCAATTGCGTTTATTAATGGCTCTGCGCTGGCTTTTAGCGCTTTAGCGTGCTGAGCGGTTAAGGTCGTGATATTTTGTGTTGATTCAGTTTGCTGCAAAAAAAGGGCCATCGTTTCAGAAACACTTTGCACCGATTTAATTTGCTGATCCATCGCTAGGTTTAATTCATTTAAATCTGCTTTAAACTGATCAGCCTCGTGATTAATTTGCTGAATAATTTGCTCAATTTTCAACTGGCCTTTTCCAGCTTCGTTATTGGCTTCAGCAGCATCTGCACTGATCCCATCATCATGGATAAGCTTTCCAATTTCTAAAGTCGCCACGGCCGTTTGTTCGGCAAGCCGTCTTACTTCTGCCGCCACTACGCCAAACCCTCTGCCCTTTTCTCCGGCTCTTGCCGCTTCTATTGCGGCATTTAAAGCAAGCAAATTTGTTTTCTCTGCTATTTTCTCAATCAGAAAAACAATTTTTTTAATTTCCAGAGAGCGATCAAGCTGCTTACCACTGGTATTTAATATGCTTAGCGTTCTTTGCTGCATTTCATTAAATTTGTGTGCTGCATCATTACCTATATTCCCCACCAGACTAATGCTGCCTGACAGGGCTTCTAGTGTGCCAAAATTATTGTTCATCATTTGCGATTGGTGATGGCTCTGTTGCAGCGTTTCATCGCAGCTTAAATTAATTTGTGCCACTAAATCCCCCACTCTATCTGCCTGATCCTGTATTGCAGCAATCAAGCCAATTAGATTTAGCCGCATATATTCAAATGATTCAATCGCCGCGCCAATTTCATCATCACTCTTTTTAATCACTTCATGGCTCAAATCACCTTGAGCACAATGACGAATATTTTCAGAGAAATAAATAATCATGGCGGAAAAACGCCCCCCCAGAAACCATGCGCTCAGTAAGGATAAACAAAGTGCAGCGCCCGATAATAAAATAAAACGGTAACTAGATTGCTCTCTGTGCTGGGTATTTTTTTCTTGCTGCTCAGCCATGTTTTTGTTTTGTAATTCCAGCTCCTGACGCAGTAAAGCGTTAAATGCAACAAAGCTGGGGTCTGCCGAAAGTACAATCATTCCAGCCAAATTATCATCATTACCAAACATATCAAAGGCATCAATCAGCAGCATTCTGTACTTGGATAAGGCATTTTTTAGCTGGCTAACCCGATCTGCACCTAATTCATCAGCCCCCACCTGTCCTATTTTTTCAATGGCATCATCCAGCTTGCTAATCAGCGTCTTGCCAAGCACCCGGCTGCGGGCCTGATCATTATTCGATCTAATACTCGCCAATAGCTGATAAACATCGCCCCTGATCATATAAGCATCATTGGCAATTCTATTCAGGGCATGGCTCTTTTTATAGTTGGTATCATAAAGCAGCTCAGTTGCCTGCACTTGGCGGCCCACCCATAAATAAGCCACCGTGGCGATGCAGAGCAAGAGGCCAATAGATAATAAAGCAGGGAGCATTACTTTATATTTAATGGATATTTTCATCACTCAAAACCCTAGTCTTTCCTGATTTAATTATTTATCCGGAAAATAAACACCCGCACACACTATAAATTGATTGTTATTTTTACAGAACATATCTTTTTTTAATATTTTCTTGCTAATAGGATCAGTAAACTTATATTGATGCCAGAATTCCTGCTGACTTGCTGCCAATTTAATTCTTTCTTTTATATATTCTTTGCCACTGATATCCACGATATTCATGAAATTTTTCCCTACCATTTTTGCTGTTTGCCCATGCGCACGGCAAACACCCTGCCGATCATAAACGGCAATATAAATATCTTTATCCACAAAAGCCTGGCTGGGTGCAGTAAAAGCCGCAAAGCTTTCCTGCGGACCATTTACATTGAGATAGGCAATGGCTTTTTTAACCATGTTTTCTGCATCCACCCGCCCGCCTCGTTCATCCTCTTTCGCGATAGCGGGCATCATCATCAACAGCAAAACCAGCCCTATTATGACTTTCATCTCTATTTCCCTATTAATCAATAAATAGTAGGAGGATGAATCACGGTATAGCTGATCTCTGCCTTCAAATCTATGTCATCGCAAGCGGCATAGTTTCACCTTCACCCTTGCTTAGGCGAAAACAAGCATTTGCAATCATTTTTAAGAAATCAGGCCATAAAAAAAACCAGTGGATCTCACTGGTTTTTTATAAACAGAGGTACTTCTCGATCAGAGCAAGACATCACTCGTTACGCCATACCGGCGTAAGATACGGCGTAATTGTTCTAATGCTTCAATCTGAATTTGCCGCACACGCTCACGTGTTAAATTTAAATTGGCGGCCAAGTCTTCTAAAGTACAGACTTCATAACCATTCAAGCCATAGCGGCGTTCTATTACAATTCTTTGTTTTTCATTAAGCTGCTTTAACCATTCACGCACATAACGCTCTACTTCGGCATTTTGTAATATGGCTTCAGGGCCATCGTGCTGATCATCAGGAATGGATTCACCAATGGTGAGCATCGGATCAATATCCAGAGGCGCATCTAAAGACGCAACTCTTTCATTTAAGCTCATCACCCGGCGCACATCTTCTACTGATTTGCCCACCAAATGCGCAATATCTTCAATCACAGGCTCATGCCCCAATTGCGCTTCCAAATGCCGCTGAGCACGCAAATAGACATTTAATTCTTTAATCACATGCACCGGCAATCGAATAGTACGTGATTGATTCATAATTGCGCGCTCTACACTTTGCCTGATCCACCACGTGGCATAAGTAGAAAAGCGAAAGCCCCGCTCAGGGTCGAATTTTTCTAATGCATGCATTAATCCGATATTCCCTTCTTCAATTAAATCAAGCAGGGTCATGCCGCGATTAATATAATGCTTGGCGATATTTACGACTAAGCGCAAATTGTGCTCAATCATTTTTTGCCGGGCCTGAAAATCTCCCTGAACCACGCGCCGAGATAAGGCGCGCTCTTCATCAGGGGTGAGTAATTTGCTTTGGCCAATTTCATTCAGATAAATCTGCGTGACGTCGCCGGTACTTTCATGAACATGTGCTTCGGCTTCATCTGCAGCGGGTTCGGCCTCAATCTCCGCCCCCTCTTCTTGCTCGGCCTTCTCGAGGTCTTCTGCTTCCTCGAGTAATTCCTCTTCCAGAATATCAAGCTGATCGTTCATTTTTTTTCCGCTTGGATGTATTTTGCAGGGTCTACCGGCTTCCCAAATCTGCGCATTTCAAAGTGCAGTTTGACCTGATCACTATCGCTATTACCCATCTCAGCAATTTTATCCCCCTTTCTTACTTCATCCCCTTCCTTGACTAGAAGTTTACTGTTATTCGCATACGCAGTCAGGAATTCTTGGTTATGCTTAAGAATAATCATTTTCCCATAGCCACGTAAACCTGCTCCTGCGTAAACAACCTTACCCTTAGCTGATGCAATTACAGACTGGCCTATTTTTCCAGAGATATCAATACCGCGATTTTCCTCAGAAAAACCTTTTACTGCTTTTCCTGCTGTAGGCCAAACCCAATCACCCAGCTTTTCATCGGCATTATTTGGTGCAGAAGAGGCATTAACACTTGGTTTTTCTGCTGTTTTTACAGCTGAGGCCCCCCGCACCTCAACAGCCCCTAGCGCCACTGATCCGGCAGAAGCGGCGACAGACGGTAGTTTTGTGTTGTCAGATTGTAATTTTGGCGCAACAACAGGGCCTTCAGAGAGCGCAGCCACGGCACTGGCTGATTGTGCGCCGTAGGGGACTTTCACTACTTTGGGGTAGTTTTTATTTTCTGCCTTAAGCTCTGTTTTTATGTCTGTTTTTTGCACATCATCCGTTTTTAAAGGCCGGATTTCAACGCCGCCATCGGGTGCGGTCAAGCGTAAGGATTGATCGATTTTAATTCCGTTCACATCGCTTACATTATTCCACGCCGCTAAATCACGATAGGCCAAACCATGATCAAGCGCGATACGATAGAGGGTGTCGCCTTTTTTAACGATGTAAGCTGCCGGACGTGGATCTGCATTCATAGCAGGCACAAGCGGCGCATTAACACGGGGGGCTGGCGTTACCGCTTGCTGGCTATTGCGATCAACAATCGGGGCGGGGGGGCTAGGCTGGCTGGCGCACGCGCCAAGCATTAAAGCCAAAGGGGCACACAGACATTGCCAATTCACAGATTTATCTCCTTACTTATAAATAAATCAAGACTGCCACTCACAGCACTCAAGCTCGCAAGCGCAACGGACGCAAGCAAACCGCGCCCATCATGCACAGATCCTTGATCAAAAAGATTTACACAACACCGGGTAGTAGCGGCACAAAATGAACTTTTTCTAAACGCGTTTCTACAAAGCCTTCTTCTGTACGCTCAATCTGACGCAACTCTTGCTCGGCCTCGCCGACCGGAAAAATCAATCGCCCCCCTACTTTCAGCTGAGGGAGCATATCTTCCGGCAAAATAGGCGCGGCGGCAGTAATAATAATGACATCATAGGGAGCGGCTTCGGCAAGCCCCTTGCTGCCGTCGCCATGGCGCAGGCGCGCGTTATGCACCCCTAGCTTGCTCAAGCGCTCACGCGTGGCTTTATGCAAGCCCCCGATCCGCTCGATGGAATAAACCGTTTTGAACAATAAAGCCAGAACCGTTGTTTGGTAGCCGCACCCCGTACCGATTTCCAACACTTTATCGTGCTGAGCCGCAGCCATTGCCAGCTCGGTCATACGAGCCACAATATAGGGTTGAGAAATCGTCTGGCCAAAACCAATCGGCAATGACACATCGTCATAGGCTTTATGCGCCAGCGCCTCATCCATAAAACCGTGACGGGGCACTTCAGCCATCGCAGCAAGCACCGCAGGATGGCTGATACCCTGCGCTTTTAAACGATCAACCAGCCTCGCACGAGTTCGGGCAGAGGTCATGCCTGCACCGCCTAAGGCGGCAATATTTAATCGGATAGCCATGTAGAGACAAGATCAAGTTGAGATTTAGCGGTTAAATCAACCGACAAAGGAGTCACAGAGACATAGCCATGGGCTACAGCATAAAAATCAGTCCCTTCACCCGCATGGGACACTTCCCCCACCGGCCCTACCCACCAAATGGTTTCGCCGCGCGGATTTTTGGATTGAATCACGCCGGAGGATTTATGTCGACGCCCCAAACGCGTCATTAACACCCCTTTTAATTCTGCGTAAGGGATATCCGGTACGTTCACATTTAATAAAACAGGCGATGCAAATGGGGATGCGATAAAGCGCTGCACTAAATCTCGGGCAACCTGAGCGGCCGTAGCAAAATGCTGCGGGTTACGCGACGCCAAAGAAATCGCCATCGCAGGCACGCCTAATAGATGGCCTTCTGTAGCAGCCGCCACCGTACCGGAGTAAATCGTATCATCGCCCATATTCGCGCCATGATTAATCCCTGAAACCACCATATCAGGCAGAGATTCCATCAGGCCCGTTGCGGCCAGATGAACACAATCGGTTGGCGTGCCGTTTACATATAAAAAACCGCTTGGTGCTTTACGAACGCTTAAAGGGCGATCCAAAGTCAATGAATTACTGGCCCCGCTGCGATCCCTCTCTGGCGCGCAGACAATCACCTCGCCTTCTTCACGTAAAGCATCTGCAAGCGCAACAATACCAGGGGCAAAATAACCATCGTCATTCGACAACAAAAATCGCATGAATTTCTCCTTAAACGCCGCACGTCATCAACGACAGCAAGCCAGCGGGCAATACATTTTTTATAAAGCCCCCTGTCAGGGGCTCAGGCTAACACTTTTATTCATTTTTAAGGCGCTTGATAATATGCCACATGCCGCAATCAAAGCCATGGCGATATAACTGGACAAATGAAGCTGCTCATCCCAGAGCAATACAGCAAATAGGGTAGCAAACAGCACCGTCAGATAAGCGAGGCTTGCCACTGCCAGCGTCTTGCCCCGGCTATATGCGCGCGTCATCGCCAACTGTGCAACCGTGGCAGAAACACCCAAACCAAGCACAATCCAAATATTACGGCTGTCCAGCATGGTTAAAGGCTCATCTTGCAGTCCCATTAATACAGCCGCACCTAAAGATGAAACCAGAGAAAAGTAAAAAACCGTACGCCATGCAGGCTCACCCGCCTGACCCAATTTATTCACATTAAAATAAGCCACTCCGGACAGCAGGCCAGAGAGCAAACCCAGTAAACCTGCCTGCCATTGCGCGCTTTCAAAGGTAGGCTTTAACAAGAGCACCACCCCCACAAAACCAATCATTATGGCGAGAATCTGGCCGCCTTGCGGTTTTTGCTTTAGATAAAAGATGGTAATTAACGTTAAGAATAAGGGCGAGGTATAGCTGAGCGTCACCGCAGTAGGCAAGGCCAGATGAGCAATCGCATAAAAATAAAACAATAATGCAACAAAACCAGCCACACAACGGGACATATGCAATTTCAGCATAGGCAAGCTTACTTTTAATGTATTTCCTTGCAACATCACCACAAATAAAATACCAACAAACCCCGCAATACAGCGATAAAAAACCAGCTCCGAAATAGAAAACTGCACACTGCCCAGTTTCACAAAAACACCCATGATTCCAAAGCAAAAACAAGCCAGAATCATCCAGAAAGAACTCGATTGTTTTAGCCGCTGTAACATTACCCCTCCAAAATTAAATAGCAATAAGCCCCATTTACACGGGGCTTATTGAATAAAATGGCCTGTTTATTAATAAAGTCGGTAGCCAGAAATCGTTTTTTGTACCGTTTCAATTAATTGCTGCAACTGATCTGCCGAGGCAGCTGATTGCACAGCCGCATCATTTGTTTGTTCAGACATATGCGCGATTTTTTCAACCTGCTGTGCCATTGCCGTGCTGGCGCTGCTCTGCTCAACCAAAGCTTCAGAAATATCCACAACATAATTAACCACTAAATTTGAAGCCACACGGATATTAGCAATAGCCGAGCCTGCATCCCGCGCATGGGCCACGCCTTCTTCAACCTGCAACACCACTTGCCGCATCCGCGCCACGGCTCTGTCCGAGCCCTCCTGAATAGCGCTCACCGTATTGGCAATTTCCTGGGTAGAGCGGCTGGTACGCTCGGCTAATTTACGCACCTCATCGGCCACCACGGCAAAGCCGCGCCCCAGCTCTCCTGCTCTTGCCGCCTCAATTGCTGCATTCAAAGCCAATAAATTGGTCTGATCAGCGATTTCTTTAATTTCATTCACTACGGTGCGGATCTGATTGCTTTTAAGCTGCAAATCGCTCATTTCTGCCGAGGCTTCACGCACTGTGCCGGCAATCGCATCAATTTCTGTCACCGTTGTATTAATCACACGCTCACCATCGCTGGCTAAACGACCGGAATCCTGAGTGTGCGCCTTGGTGTCTCTGGCGCGCTCGGCCACATGATTAATACTTACTGTGACTTCTTCAACTGTTGCGGCCATATGCGCAGCTGATTCACTTGATACTGCAGAAATTTTTGTAAGCTGCTGGGTATTCGCCGACACTTCAATCGCCGAGCCTGACATTTTTTTAATCGATTGCTCGATACTCACAAAACTTTTTTGTACCGTTTCTAAAATATGATTAACTGCTTTAACCAACTGGCTAATTTCATCATGACCACTAACCGGAATACGGCCAGTAAAATCAAGATTTTTTTCAATATAAGACAATGCCGCCAGACTCTCTGTCATTGGCTTTTTAATTGCCCGATAAATCAGTACGCCAATAAAGGAAACCAAGACCACGCCCAAACCAGAAATCATCAAAAACAATACCACTGATTTAGAATTAGCTGATTCAGCCTCAATAATCACTTTTTTAGCATGATCTTCATTAAATTTAACCAAGCCGTTTACCGGCTCAATCACAGCGGTAAATTTAGAAAACCCTGTGGTATTCGCCAGCTCAAATGCAGCCGTAAAATCGCGATCATCTGATAATTTAATCGCATTCATATACAGCTGATCGTAATCATTATATGCCGATTGTAATTGCTTATAGAGCGCTCCATCCTCTTGCTCGGAAGCCAGCTGGCTATAGGCATTGATATTTTTCGTCAGCAAATCACGATTCGCCGAGACAAATTTAACAATTTCTGCTTTTTCCTGATCTTTAGAAGACAAAATATGCACAAATAAAACAATACGATTTTGATTCAGATCATTGGCAATTCGATTAGCCAATAAAGCGCTTTGCATTGAGTGTTCAGAAATATACTTTAAACGCGCGGCCTGATCATTCAGCTTGGATACGCCCAGCAGCATAACTGACAGCAAAGAAAGTAACGCAACTGCGATTAACGCAGTTAAACGTTGTGAAATATTCATTATCAAACCCCTGGCAGCGATCAGACTTAAGATTGTTTTGCTGTGCAAAAACCAGATTGGGCTCTATTTCATGCTTTGCGGGGTAAATTAACGGCTACTCACCACAAAATATTGATTACGCTTAAATCAGGCCTTTACTTATGACGAACATAACGTTCGACAAGCAGCAAAAAAACTCAATATTTTTATCAGAGCTGAGATTCTAAGCCAGAACAGCCTTAACGGGGTACATAAGAATTTGCTGTTTTGAAAAAAATTACTTTAAAACGCAATAAAAACGCAACATCCGCGGATGCATTCAAGCTTCACAACGACGCTTACCTATTGCTCAATAGATTAATAAAACTACATCTGCCTGAATTGCGCCGCAAAACTACGGCTTAAAGGTAAGGTGTGTTGACTATTTTTAAGCTCAATACGCTGCCGCCCAAGAATATCCCGCTCAATACGCGCAACCACATGCAAATTCACGATATAAGCCCGATGCACTTGAGCAAAGCTTTTAGCTTGTAATTGCGGCAATAAATCTTTTAAAGAAGTTCGGATTAAATGCCGCTCGTGCGCAGTGACCACCTCAGTGTATTTATCCGCCGATTGAAAAAACAGCACCTCATCCACCGCCACCAAACGCGTCACATCCCCCAGACCCACAGTTAGCCATGCCAGCGGAGCCGCTTCTTTTTGTATGCTGCTCAATAGGGCGTTGAAATCAAACTGCGGCTTACGCTCCCTTTGCAAACGAGTCACGCATTGCAAAAGCCGATCATCACTCACCGGCTTTAACAGGTAATCAAGTGCCGAATTATCAAACGCTGAAATCGCATATTCATCAAATGCGGTAACAAACACCACCCGCGTATCACGCAAAGTGCTGGCCACCTGCAAGCCACTTAAGCCCGGCATGCGGATATCTAAAAAAGCAAAATCAGGCGAGAGGCGATTGAGCTCACTCACCGCTTCTAGCCCGTTTTTTACCACGGCCACAATATTTAAATCCGGCCAAAGCACTTGCAAGCGCTCTGCAAGACTGCTGGCAAGCAGCGGCTCATCGTCGGCGATTAAGGCGGTGGGCATGGGGTTTCCTTCGCTCAAATTTTATTCAAAGGCAGGGTTAATTCAGCAATCACACCACAGGGTACATTGGGATAAAGCGCCAAACGCCCCTGTTTGCCATAGAGGTTTTCTAAACGCTTACGTACATTAGGCAGGCCCACGCCTTCTTCCCCGGCCGTTTGCAAACCCAAGCCCGTATCGTAGACCCGCAAGCGCAGTAGTTTTTCAAAGACATCCGCCACAATATGCAGCTGGCCGCCCTCGATTGCAGGCTCAATGCCATGCTCTAAGGCATTTTCTACCAAGGGCTGCAAAAGCAGCGGCGGTAAGAGCGCAGCTTGTAAATCGGCGGGCACATCGATCTGGTATTGCAAACGATCGCCAAGGCGAATTTTGGTGATCGCCAGTAAAGCACAGACTAAATCCAGCTCTTCAGCCAGCGTGACTTGCTTTTTACGTGTGCGGCTTAAGCTGGCACGCAAATAATCATTTAAATGATCGAGCATAGTTTGTGCAAGCGCCGCATCGCGGGTAATTAGGCTGCGCATATTCGCCAAGGTATTAAATAAAAAGTGCGGCTCGATTTGCGCTTGCAGCATGGCCAATTGCGCGGCGATTTCAGATTGCCGCACTTCTGCCAGCTGCTGCTGTTCTGTAGCCAGCTGGGCGCGATACGTTTGCGAGCGATAAAGCACAAAGAAAAAACCCGTTGCCGCCACCGACACCAGAAAAGCCAGAGCAATCCAGCGCCATTGATACTGCGGATTAAGCCAAAAATAACTAATAACATCGGGTGCACCTAAAAAATAGGCCAGCTTAAAACCACAGAATAAGCCCAGTGGCAGCACCACAATCAAGCGCCATAAACGATGCCCGCCCATGCCGCCACCGGAGCAAAAAGCGAGCGTATTCAGCGCAGAAATACTAAAACCGATCGAATGCGAAATCAGTAAGTTATCCAGAAAATACTCTGGCTTACTCGATAAAGTGCATAACACGGCAATCAGCGTGTTCACCACCAATAAAACCGGCAAATCACGCCACCAGCGCGCCAGTAACAGCGGAAAATTAATCATGGTTGTGGCCACTGTTTAAAAAGATCAGGTAAAAAGCGTCAAACACCGCTAAAAGAAATACTTTAATAACAAGCTGCTTGATCGCCTCTCGGGCAAAGCGCCGTACTGGCTGAGCGCATTCCCACGATTAAGCTGCCATTCCCAAGCCACATCAACCGTTTTAAAGTGATAACGCGCCTCAAACCACGCCATATCACTACTATCAATTAAATCATGCCGCCACATCGCCGCCAGCTCCAGCTGGGGCATTAAATCCGGCCAACGAGCCTGAACCATAGTGGCTTGCCGAGTGAGCATAGACTGGCGCGACTGCGCCTCGTTGCGGTAACGCCAATAGTCTTGCAATGGCCTCCCTTGCAAAGCCTGCCACTCTGCTGCGTTTTTAGCTCCGCCATCGTACTGATATTCCAAGCTAAGCGACAGCTTGGATTCAGATGTCCAGGTCAGCCCGCTCGCCAGACGATAAACCCGCCCACCTTCGGCGGTGCTGAGCTCGGCATGCAGCACCGTTGCATCATTGAGTAAGCCGGTTAAATTCAGCCCGAGCTGCGGCTGAGAATCAGCGTCGCCAAAGATTAAGAATTGCGAAGAAATCGCCCCATTCTGGCTCAAAGCCAGCAAATAACGATTGCGCGGGTTGCTTGCCCCCCAATCAAAGCTGAATGCATCGCGATCTGCATAATTTGCCAATTTCGGCGAAATCAGCCCAGTAAACGCCCCGCCTGCCCAGAGCTTTTGCCCACGCAACATTACACTACCCTGACGATTTTCACGTAAGCTAGCAGGAGCCACCGAAACCACCGATCTGACCGCTCCTTCTTTAAAGTAATCGCTGGGGTTATAGCCCAGCCCCACGCCGTAGCGGGTATTGATACGGCCAAAATCTAGGACCATATCGTCCACCGGCTGCCAGCTTACATACGCTTCTTTTAAAGTATTGACCTTGCTTTCCGGATCTTGCCAACCTGGCCCGAAACCATCGAGCCGATCCGCCAGCACCACGCGCCAATCCGCCGCCACTCGGGTATCCAGACGAAAATCCAAAGACCGGCGCTGGGTATTTTCATAGCCATGATCCAAACGCGCCCTGCCCCACGCGCCTTCCACCGACAGCAGCCAATCGCTGCTTTCTACAGGCGCTGCCGAAGTCTGATCCGCCAGCAGCAAAGCATCCTGATCGCTGGCGAATGCGGCAGAGCACAGCAAGCCAATAAGCCATTTCATCGCTTACTCCGGCTTAAAGCGGGGTAGATAATCTCGCTGCAACCAGCTGGTCGGTACATCACGCCAAGCATAATCGCTGTTTTTAATCACCGTGACCCAAGCGGGGTCCAAACCATCAATAATCACCGTTTCACTCGGGCGCTCAGCCCCCAGCTGAGGCTGATAACGGCGGAAATAAGCCGTTTTTAATAAGCGCCCGCTCTCTGTATAAAACAAGGATTTAACCGGCTGCTTGCTGGTTTTATCCAGCCACATTTCAATCGAGTGATAAGTAAGATCCGGTGAAATCGCTTTAAGCTTTAGCTTGTAACAAGCTCGATTTTTACGATCCCCATCCTGTATTTCTTCTTCGCCAGCCAGCTCTGCACGGTAATCCAGCGCCAAATTAACCGTCAGCACATCGCCATTCGCCGCCTGCCCCAGTAAACGTTGCTGGGGTGAAATCCGCACACTGGCTTTGCTGGCCGGATCGTAAAACCACAGATCATTGCCATCTTTAAGCATCAATTTGCCGGCATCACGAATAGGTGCCACAAAGCGAATCAAGTTACGAAAGCGCCCGCCATCCGGCCGTGAATAAATCGCCAGCGTATTTCTATCGGTTTCTTTGCCTTTTCGGTATTCGATCAGCGTGGAAGTCAGGCCAAAAGATTGAGTCGGATTACGAATTGCATCGCTAGCCGCCAGCAAAGCCTGAGCATCCATGCTGGCAAAACTAGCGCTACTGATGAACAGGCCTAAAACAAACAGTAGTTTCATCAAAATCTCCATATGGCTTAAGCAGCAAAGTAAAGCACATCAATCAGCCGAGTTGGCGCAATCGCCCGCAAGCGGCTTAATGCAAAAAGATGCAATGCGGGCCTCTGCTCAGGCGTGCCGTAAGGCATCCACAATATTGAGCTGAGCAGCGCGCCTTGCCGGCCACCATGCAGACAGTAAAGCCACCCCGATCAGCCCAAGTGCCGTAGTCAATAACATCTGGCTTTCACCCCACACGCGTACCGTAAGCGGAATAGGATCTACATTGCCCGGTGGGGTCCAGGTAAAGCCGCTGTGATTCACCAGCCAAGCTAAAACCAAAGCGGTAAACACGCCCGTCACCGCGCCCATCGCCCCCAGGAGCATCCCCTCACAGACAAATAATTGGCGAATGCCAGACTGACGCAGCCCCATGGCACGTAAAGTGCCAATTTCTACCGTCCGCTCCACCACCGCCATGCTCATGGTATTGCTCACGGTAAACAGCACAATCGAGCCAATCAGTAAGGCAATAAAGCCAAAGATGGCGGCAAACATGCCCGTAATTTGCCCGTATTGTGGGTTAATCACGGTGTAATCCAGCACCTCTAGCGGCTGCGCTTTAAGCGGCCCAGCCATTAGTACCGTCAGACGCGCCCTAGCTGCCGCCATTTGGCTGCTGTACTTAAGCTGCAATACAATTGCCGTCACCTGCGGCGTGCCCGCGCCATAAATTAACTTTTGGGCCTGCGATAAATGCAGGCCCACAAACATATCGTCCAGCTCTTTCACGCCAATGGTTTCTGCCTTCACCACGGTTAAAGCCGCCACATTGGGCGCGCCATGCGAATTAGCTGCCAGCATTTCAATACGCCCCGTAATGGCTTTACTGCCAGTCCCTTCCGACAGCGCCATCACATCAGCAGGCGCATCGGAGCCACTGCTTGCTTCAGCGGCAGGCTGTGGGCAATTTTTAACGTGTAAAGCGCCGCACAAAGCCAAAACCCGCGCCACTCCCGTGCCAATCACCACCGAATCTTCTGATGTGCCCGTCAGCGCTGATTGCTTGGGTGTAATAGGAAAATCATAATCATTCCAAAGCCCTAGCTTGTTCTGATCTTCCACCACCACACCGCGCCCAAGCACGGTGCGTGAAACGCCCGCCGAATAATTCCCAGCAATGCCGCCCAAGCTCAGCGTGGGCGTAATCACATTCAGCATGGGCGCCAGCACAGGGTCTTTTTTAAGCACACTGAGCAGCGCCGGGTAATGGGCAATTCCGTAAGCCGCCGGATTGCCGTTGCCATACAGAAAGTAATCTTTATGCTGAATTTGCAAATGGCCGCTGCTTTGTACAAAGCCGGTTTGCAAGCCCAGATTCAGATCCTGGCTATAGCCGCCAAATAATAAGATGGTAACCGCCCCCACCAGCATCGCCAGCAGCGTGGCCAGCGAGCGGCGATAATTGCGTAAGAGATTACGTAGCGCTAAAGAGAAGATATTCACACCAGCACCTCCTGCTTTTTCACAGCCGATCGGTCGCGCTGCTCTACAGACACAATTCGTCCGTCGCGAATCAAAACGGCATCATCGGCCTCGGCCAACACCTGCGGATCATGCGAAGAAAACACAAAGCTCACCTGATGCTCCAGCTGCATACGGCGCATCAATTGCAAAATCGCCTTGCCGGTCTGGCTATCCAGATTGGCCGTTGGCTCGTCGGCCAGCACCAATTGCGGCGCTGGGGCCAGTGCTCGTGCAATCGCGACTCTTTGTCTTTGCCCGCCGGAAAGCTGCCCTGGGCGATGATGTGCTTTATCAGCCAACCCCACCGCATCCAGTAAATCCATCACGCGGGTTCTGCGTTTGGCAGCAGGGATATTCAACATGCGCAGCGGGTATTCCACATTTTCAAACGCAGACAACACCGCTAATAAATTGAAATTCTGAAAAATAAAACCTAGATGCCGCGCTCTGAAATCAGCCAATGCATCATCAGGTAGCTGCGCAATATATTGCCCCGCCACAATCACATCCCCCTGATCGGCCCGATCAATGCAGCCGATCAAATTCAGTAGCGTGCTTTTACCACTACCGGACTGACCAGCAATCACCGTAAAGCGGTTGGGGTAAATAACGAGATTGACCTCTTGCAAAGCGGGCACATCCACCGAGCCTAGGCGATAGTGCTTACTAACCTGTTTTAAGATAACGGGGTACATGAGCAGTCCTCATTAGGGGAATGCCATCAATATATGCGGCCTTTCTGCTCGCTTTCAGCTGATGTGATAAAACGCCACCAAGAGAAATAAAGCGTAAAAAATAAGGATGAAATACTCGGGCAATAAGGTACTCAGCGTGCTTTTAACCCCGCCTTGCGAGATAAGGCGAATTTAAAGCGCAAGCGATGTGCGCTTTATGCACAATGACGCCGCTGACGAGGCCTTAATCGGGCTATTTTCAAACTGAACACATCAATAAGGTTGACCATTTCAGTCAAGATCGGCAAAAATCAGGGTTAACGCCTCACTTTTCAGAGCACCATGGACTTTTACTCCAACACATCACGATGGCGTCGCTCCTGATTTCTCTGCCCCGCCTTTCTTGCCTAGCTGTCACTGCCTTAACGCAAAGACAAACTTTGGAGTACGCCCATGTTATCGATTGATGAATTCAACGCCCTTAAAGACCAAGGCTATAACCGCATTCCGCTGACACTAGAGCTGTTTGCCGATTTAGATACCCCGCTATCTGTTTATCTGAAGCTCGCCAATCAGCCTTACACCTATCTTTTAGAATCGGTAGTCGGTGGCGAGCGTTTTGGTCGCTACTCCTTTATCGGCCTGCCAGCACGCACGCGTTTAAAAGTAGTTGGAAACCACACCGAAGTGATTTGCAATGATGAAGTGATCGAAACGTATCAGGGCAATCCGCTCGATTTTATTGAAAGCTTTCAGCAACGCTATCGCGCCCCGGCCAATAAAATGCTGCCGCGTTTCTTGGGTGGTTTAGTCGGCTATTTTGGCTACGAAACCATCAGCTATATCGAGAAGAAACTCGCTAGCACACAAAAGCCTGATGAAATTGGCGCGCCTGATATCCAGCTATTGCTATCTGAAGAATTAGTGGTCGTTGATAATTTATCCGGCAAGCTGTTTATGGTGGTGTACGCCAATGCCGAGCAAAACAACGCTTACCAAATTGCCGCCGATCGCATACACACCCTGCGCATGGCATTACGCGAGCCTGCAAAAATCCCGCTGCAAGGCAAAGCCCCCAGCCAAAGCCAGATGACATCAGGCTTTGGCGAAGAAGCCTTTAAAGCCGCTGTGCTCAAGGCTAAAGATTACATTATTGATGGCGACATCATGCAGGTGGTGCTTTCGCAGCGGATGAGCTTGCCCTTTGAAGAATCGCCGCTCTCGCTTTACCGGGCGCTACGCTCCTTAAATCCATCGCCCTATATGTTTTTCTACCATTTTGGTGACTTTCATATTGTGGGTGCATCACCAGAGATTTTGGTGCGTCTTGAAAACGACACCGTGACCGTGCGCCCGATTGCCGGCACGCGCCCTCGCGGCAAAACCCGTCTTGAAGACGAAGCACTCGCCGCCGAACTCTTGGCCGACCCGAAGGAAATTGCCGAGCATATTATGCTGATGGATCTGGGCCGCAACGATGCGGGCCGCGTAGCGCAAACCGGTAGCGTAGCAGTCACCGATAAAATGGTGATCGAGCGTTACTCGCATGTGATGCATATTGTGTCTAGTGTGGAAGCCAAGCTTCAAGCGGGTATGAGTAATATCGACGTACTGAAAGCCACCTTCCCTGCCGGTACGGTTTCGGGCGCACCTAAAGTGCGAGCCATGGAAATCATTGCCGAGCTTGAGCCGGTGAAGCGCGGCATTTATTCAGGTGCAGTTGGCTATCTGGGCTTTAATGGCGATATGGATGTGGCCATTGCGCTGCGCACCGCCGTCATCAAAAATAAAACTCTCTATATGCAAGCAGGGGCCGGCATCGTGGCCGACTCGGTGCCCGAAAGTGAATGGCAAGAAACCCTGAATAAAGCCCGCGCAGTCTTACGTGCGGCGGAGCTCGTACAGGATGGTTTAGACGCTTGATAGGCTGCTTCCGGGCGTATTGAATACATCCGGAAGCCCCCAGCAATAGCACTTTCAAATAAGAGCTGACATGCCCTTTCTTATTCTTGCCCTTTGTATCTTCCTTTTCATCATGTGGCTGCAGCTTAGAAAAGCAGCTAGAGCAGATTTCATCCGCAGCTATATGTTTCCTGCGGGCTTACTCGATAAGCTGCAGAAAACACGCCCGGAGCTAAGCCTTAAAGACAGGCAGCTGGTAGCCCACGCCTTAAGGCAGTTTTTTTTGGTTTATCACAAGAGTAGCCATCACCAGATTGCCATGCCCTCGCAAGTGGTCGACGATTTATGGCATGAATTTATTCTTTACACCAAGAACTATCAGGCCTTTTGCCAAAAAGCCTTTGGCCGCTATTTGCACCACACACCTGCCAGTGCAATGAGCGCCAATAATAACGATGGCTTACGCAAAGTGTGGTACTACGCCTGCCTTGAAGAAAATATCAACCCAAAACATCCTACCCGCTTGCCTTTGCTCTTTGCCTTAGATGCAAAATGGAATCTGGCCGATGGCTTTTACTACTCGCCTGATTGCAGGCAACAAACAGGCAATGGAACCGTGCATTGCGGCGCCGATTTTTTTACCAGCGATAGCGGCGGCAGTAGCAGCGAGAGTAGTAGTGGTGACAGCAGTGGCTGTAGTGGCGGGTGCAGCGGAGGATGTGGTGGGGGCGGCGGCGGAGGTGATTAGCTGAGGCGGCGATCTTCGGCAGATACCGTATTATTTGCCCATGCGGCCTAGAACCACAGGCCTATACTGCTGAGACGCATCGAAAGCACCTTGCCTTTCCTGCTTATCACTTTGATTACATAAAGGATACGCTATGAAAATCGCCAGTTTATCGATCTTCCTTGCTCTAAGCGCCCATGCCGATATCACGGTCCCTATGGATTTAGTCGATGACAAAGGCAGCGTTAAATCAATCGGCCATATCATCGTTTCAGAATCAGCCTACGGCCTCGTCTTTACGCCTGCTATTGAAGGCTTAAGTGCAGGCATTCATGGCTTTCATATGCATGAGAACGGCAGCTGCACACCTAAGGAGCAAAATGGCAAAATGGTGCCTGCCTTATCCGCCGGTGGGCATTATGATCCACGCGGCACAAAACGCCACGGCTCGCCTTGGGGCGATGGCCATTTAGGGGATTTACCCGCGATGATTGTGGGCGAAGATGGCAAATATACTCACCCCCTGCTTGCTCCCCGTTTAAAAATGGGCGATTTAAAAGGCCGCAGCTTGATGATTCATCTGGGCGGCGATAATCACGCGGATCACCCTTCTCCATTAGGTGGAGGCGGTATGCGGCTTGCTTGTGGCGTGATACCAAGCTAAGCCTTTAAACAAAATCGGGCCGGGTTTGCCTTTAAAATGGCCATTTATATCCGGCCATTATTCACCCCAATATTCAATGAGCAACTGCGGCCCGATACTTATCTGCTTTTATTTTACTCAAACCCATCCCATTTTTAATCTCAATTTACTTTTAAATGATGCCCCACTTATTTCAATCTGTTGCAGTTTTACTCTGCTTTATTTCTCTATTTTCCCTAGCTGAAAATACCCCGGAACGCGCCTCTGCCGCTCCTTCAAAATTCAATAAAATTTATGTGGTAAATAATGGCTGGCATACCGGATTAGTGGTGCCTGCCCAACCATTACAGGATTTATTTCCTGAATTAAAACAGCGCTTTGCAAATGCGGCCTACTTAGAAATTGGCTGGGGGGATAAAGGCTTTTATCAAATACCGGATGTCACCGTAAAAGTGGCATTACGCGCAATATTTGGTTTATCTGGCTCCATTATCCATGTGGTTGCCCTACCCCAATCACCTGAGCGGCATTTAGCCCGGCAAAACCCTCGTGCCTTTTGCCTGAATCCCCAACAACTCAGCGCGCTTAATCAATTTATTGCCGCCAGCTTTTACCAAAACAGCAGCAAAAACATCATTGCAGGCCAAGCAGGAATTTACGGAGACAGCCAGTTTTACGAGGCAGTTGGCTCCTATCACTTATTCAATACCTGCAATAGCTGGACAGCCAAGAGCTTACAAAGCGCAGGCCTTGAGATCAGCGCTTTTTTAAAACTGACGGCCAGCAGTGTAATGGATGCGCTGAGTAAACTTCCCTCAGGCTGTGCAGTAGAGGCGCTTCCGGAAATCCCCAATGTGCATTAATTACGTCAGCTTACCTAGCCCATAAACCCTAGCTCTAATTGTTAGTGGAGTAAGCAAATATTAAAATTAATATACTAATCTTGGTCCCTCATAGGTAGCAGGCATGAAAAGAGTAATACGCTTAGGCGAGCAAACCAGCCACGGCGGCGTTGTAGTCAGTGGAGCCGCACGCAGTAATTTTTTTGGCAAAGCCGTTGCACGAGTTGGGGATATGGTCAGTTGCCCTATTCCTAGACACGGCTCTTGCCCGATTAGGCTACCGCTACAACCCTACAGCTGACGCAGGGAAGGCGCTCTCAGATTTTAATATGGAACAACAAGGCGAGCTTATCTCCCATTATTTTGCGGCAATTACCTTCCCTAAAACAGCGGGACTGCGTTACACGAAAATCATGCCATTTTTACGGTCAGCATTAGCTGTATTTTTAGGGACTCCATCTAATGCGTCACTTCTTCCGAGCACCACTCATGTTCCGCGCTAGTGCAATACTCATAGTCTTGCTTTGTGGAGGAAGTGCAAATGCGGCATCCAAACTCTACGAAAATGATGCAGAAGTCGTTCTACAAAACGGCAAGCCATGCTTTTTTGTTAAGGCACTAGAAAATCATAGTAATTGGCAAGGCTTTAATATTAATGTCTATTACAGAAATACATCATCAAAATTAGCTTGGTCCCTGACTTCCAAACAAGATACGCAAATACCTAAACCAGATTCTGCGCGACGTTGCATAGGCTACGGCCAGCGCTGGCCCATGAGCAAAGAAGAACAAGCCCCGCTTAACTTAGAAAACAATGTCATTTACAGCGCAATCATTGAAGCCCCTGATGACACCCAATATGGCGGAGAATTTATCAATAGGCACGAAGTCAGCTTTTGTATTCAGAAAGACACGCAGGGCAAGCCAACTCTTACACAAATAAATCAGCAGAATGGTTGTACTTCAGAACCATTAAATACCTCAACATTCTGGCAAAGGCTATTTGGCAAAGAGTACCGATGAAACACAAAGCCCCACTAGCCTGCCTATTCCTCTTGGCATCTTTCGCAAACGCTGGAAATACTTATGATGGGTATGAGAGCTACTACTCCACCTTATCCGACGCTATTTTTAAATCAGCAGATAAGCATGAGTTGGAAGCATTTAGCACACCACCCAGTGGAAATATAAAATACTCATGGGGCGGGAAAATCAAAGGCCAGCAGCGCCATATATCAGTCAGTAATGGCTTAATTAAAATTGATGGTAAGTCTTTGCAAATACCTAAAGCAAGGATATTTCCTGGCGAAATAGCAAACATCGAAGATCAGGGAAGGAATGCCGACGTTTATTTATCAAAAGACTATGCCTGCCTTGAAAGTGTCCCCCCCTCTTCCAGTGGAACAGCGATCAGGCATACATCAGTTTATTTAATTAATCAAAAAACAAAGCCTGTTGTATTTTTAAAACTACCAAGTCTTTTCGCATCTTGCACTGGAATTCGAATTAATCCACAAGGATTAATTACTTTTGATAAGGTCGAGTACCAATACGAAAAAGGAGAAGATTACCCTAGCGGCGTAAAATTCACTGAGTACACAAGCTATAAACAACAATTTCAAAAATCAGAAAAAGAAGTCGCAGGCAAGTTTATTGAACCAGATAACGTATACAAATTTATTATTGAAAATAAGTAATATCTTATCGTCGGTTAACATCACACAAAGCAAAAATTATTTATAATTTTTGCTTTGTGTATTTATACAGTCTTGCACCCCATGCGTGAGGGGTTTAAATCTAGCTAATAAAATCAAACACTTATAATTAAGTCACATTAAAAGGCATCACCACAAGTCGAAACAGATAATCACCCTGCCCCGCAAAAACCCCGCAGAAGAAATAATTAAA
Source organism: Iodobacter arcticus (assembly GCF_042664895.1). NCBI lineage: Bacteria > Pseudomonadati > Pseudomonadota > Betaproteobacteria > Neisseriales > Chitinibacteraceae > Iodobacter > Iodobacter arcticus. The sequence continues at coordinate 23,163 of NZ_JBHTBQ010000015.1, read as the reverse complement.
CAAAGCAGTTAAGACATCTATTTTTATATCAAATTCATGCCATACCTTACGCTAAACCCTAAGAAATCAGTAGCTAATCTGACTCAATAGCAATGAAAGGGTGGGACCCCCTGCTCAATCGGGTGTAATATATCGGCATAAAATACTTCAGGCCTCGCCCCACAAGATTTTTCAAAGGTGCGCGGCGTTTTTATACGTCCAAGGTGGTGGTTTTTCTGCCCTTTTAGGGTGTCTATATCTTGTTAGGCAAACAACTATGATTATTGAATTTTTAACCGAACTAGGGTTTAAAAAATATGATTTAGCACTACTTATTTTTTGTCCTGCGGGGGCGGTTATTGGAAGCCTTGCTCAATCAATATTAGTTACAATAAATCCAAATACCCCACCAAAAAATCCGACAAAAACCTATCGAGCACCTAGCCACCTTGCTGAAGCCCGTAGTGCATGGCTAACTCTAAGGCTTATGCTTGGTGCAATTCTTGGTTTAGTAATCGCTCTCTATTTTGTTGGTGCTCTCCAAGAGAATCTTACTACACTCGCAAAAATTGTTGCCTTATCTATTCTTCTTGGATATTCCGCTCCTAAAATATGGGTTACTCAAGAAAGAGTTTTGATTAACCGAGTAAGCGAACTGGTAAATCAAGAGCTAAGAAAACATGAGAAAATTGAACCTTAATTCCACTATGAATCGTTGCCTAACCCGACATTCAAGCGGGACGCCTAACGGCGCCCCTTAATTCAAACGTTATGCATCTATTCAGTTTCTGCCGCTTGTGACCACAGGAAAAATATGAAATACGGCGCAATTACTCTTGATACGTCTATTTTTGATCAGCAGGGACTCAAGCTTGATCGCGGGCTTATGAAAACTCTGGAACAATTCAATGGAAAACCTATCGGTCTGATTTTGTCAGAAATTGTGGTCCGTGAGGTTCATAAGCACTTAAGCAAGAAAGTAGTCGAGACGCGTGCGCAGCTTGAGCGAGCCTTCCACCAAAGCGCTGAATATCTCCCGATAGATCCTTCGAAGCTTAAAGATGCACGAGCCAACTTCATCCCAAACGATTCCGATCAAGACATATCAAAGGAAAAGGTAAAGTCATTTGTCGAAAGAACAGGGGCGGAGGTGATTAAGGCTGAGGATTATGTTGACATATCAAACCTCATCAAGCGCTACTTTCAAGCTGCTCCGCCATTTGCAGAGACCGGAAAGAAGAAAAATGAGTTTCCTGACGCCATAGCATTGGTATCTTTGGAATCATTTGCCAAGAAGAATAATTACAAAATTCTCGCAATCTCAGCTGATAGCGACTGGGCTGAATTCGGAAAGCAATCTGAGTGGATAGACGTTATTGGTGACCTATCGGAAGGCATTGCTGCATTTCAGCCTCAAGAGGCAGCATTCAAATTTTGCGAGAGGCTTGGCGGAGAGTTGCTGAGTGGTAATGCCACGAACATCTCTGCATCTATTGATTCTTTCCTCTCGTCAGCAGTTTCTGAAATCGATGCATACCCCGATGCGGATTCCGCGTTCTTCTGGGATGCCGACTATGTTGAAATTGAGTTTGTCGACTTTGAGATTCTACAAGATGCAGAAGAGCGCCCACGCCTATCCCCCGTGCAATTTCAGGACGGAGACATTTCTATTGCATTGTCAGTATTAATCCGCGGAAGGGCCTCGGGCAAATTTTCTCTTTCGGTTCACGACTCAATAGATAAAGACAACGTTTCTATGGGTACCGCAACCAAGACCGTTGACTTCGAATTTGAGTCAGAACTCCTTCTGTCAGCCAAGGGTGACTTTGAAGGCGATATTGATGAAGTCGATGTGGATTCAATCGAGTTACTTGCCTCACCACGATATATCGACTTCGGCTCTTTGGAGCCTGATTGGTGGCATGACCCGGATGCATAACAAATCGTTCCAGGAAAACCTATAGGGTCAGGTCTTACATTTGACATGAAATAATCAATTTAATTTACTTTGCAAACCCACTGTAAATTTTCTCTGATGTGAAATGTAAGACCTGACCCCAAGCTTTTTGACAAGCTTTTCGAAGTAGTGTTTTATCTAACACTTCATTCAACTGGGACGGGCTAACGCCCGCCCGTTAATTTCAACGTTAGGCTTATTGCGGAGAAACCATGCAACTCAGTGAAGATCAATTTGCAGAACACTTAAATGATCGACTACGAATGCTTTCTCGTTCAGCCGAGGCATACGACCAAGGTGACTATGCTGAAGCCACTAGGCTAGCAGGTTCTATTGTAAAGATAATAGGCGATCGGAAAAGGAAGAGCGGAGAGCCAAGCAAAAACTTTGTTTCCTTATCCACTCACCTTGGTGTAAAACCAGCGTCGATGGTTGACACCGCTCTCCATGGAGCAATGGAGCAGACAAATCTTCATGGGCCATTATTTATCCTTGGCTTTCATGTTACAGGAGCAAGTGGACTTGCTCCTTTGCTCGACGGATTCCCACAAGACAATCTCCCGTCGCCAAAATTGACGCCATTTGATAAGTGGTGGGGAGACCCAATTCTTCGCGATGGAAAAGGAAACGAGTTTTCAAGACAGTACATCATTGAAACCATGCGCGATAAAGAGGATGCGCACACAGATGGCGAGCTAGATTCTGGATACGCATCGATATCCTACCGGGGCGCAATTGGCATCACTCAAGTCAATCTGAACTCACACACCTTTGATTCCAATCCCGCCAGAGTAATTGCAAGACAAGTTGCACATGAGGTGCTCAGAACCTTCTCTCCCCAGATACCTCCCAAATGGATTCAAACTAGAAGCCTCAAGGTGCAACCAATCATGCTTTATGAAATCCAGGAGCAAGACGAGAGTGGCAATTACACCGCGATAACTGATCATAAAGCGATTGAGTTCAGGAGTGAGTCGACCGCCTCACCGGAGGTATGGCAGGAATGGCAAAAATTCATCGCTCCCTCGGCGCCAATAGAAGAAGAAACTACTGCTGGGGCAATAGCTAAAGCAAAGAATTTCAGAGTGAAAGCCGTTTTTTTAAACTACGCCCCCTACCCAATTGAAGGTGTTCAAGCAATGATATCAATGTTGCACCCCGTCAAGTAAGTTCGGGCGGTTACGTGCAACATCACGCTATGCTTAGCCACTCAAGAATAACTGGGGTGAATAACTGGGGTCAGAGTAAACTTAAATACTGCTTGCTTCGGCTCTGAGGACATGAAACATAGCAGTATTTAAGTTTACTCTGACCCCAGTTACTTTACCTGATCATTAGGCGTAAAGATGCTCGAATCCCGTTACTGGCGCGCAGAACTTAGAAGTGATCTCATCTGGCTCCGCAAGAGACGTAAGTATAGACGGTGGTCTGAAAAGCAGCATGTTCTCTTCGAACGAAAACTAATGATCGTTGCTTTTCAAGTTCGTTCGCTGCTAGAGCGGTCAAAAGTAAATGATCAGGCTCTCGGAACTTGCCTGCCGGTACTACGTTACAAAAAAATCGGCAATCGACCATTTACCGTCACAGGAGTGGGCTGGCCCGAAGATCGATTCGACATGGAGAATCCTGAGCCACATACCCTCTCCGCACTTGATGTGTGCAACCAACTAATTCATTACTACTGGATGCAAACAATTACTGAAGGTACAGCCTTTGTATCTATGCTCGTTTTCTCTGATTACCAACGGCATAAATGGGCATACGAGATTAAAATCGACGATCTTTTAAAATTATTTAGCGTATTCAGTGAAGAGTCGTCTGCAATAACGAGTGCTAAATTTGAGTGGAATGACAAAAAACAAGATTATGCACTTGCGAAAACAAATGATTCGGCGTAATAGCCATCTAAAAACTGGTTCAAACCGTTCACTTCGCTCACTGGGACGGGCCAACTAACTTGCAGGTTCAGGTCTTAAATTTGAAATGAAGACAACAACCGATTTGAGAATAGATTACGTTAACCTATCTTGGAACTACACTTTTCCACCAGAGATAGAGACGGTCCTCGAAGACGACTATGTAGTAAATCCACATTTTTACGACGAGGAATCACTAAAGAGGGTGAAATGCTTGCTGCTGATAGCACCAGATGCTTCCCCACAGCAAGCACTCTACGAAGCAAAACGAGAGCACCCTGCCTTTCGATGAATAATGAAAAAATATGGGACTTACAAATTAAGCTCCAATTTTTGAGGTTTTACTACCAAGTTTCAGTACGCAGCCCCACCTGATAGTGGGTATTGCGCACGATGCAACAATCGGCAATAAGTCCGCAAATTATGCAAGCTTTTATAGGGGCATTCTTTACCATTTAGGGCCATATTTGGCGCGGCTTGAGCCAACCCCATGCAGCTGCATAAAAAATAGTGGGTTAAGTGGGCAGGCGTGGCGGGGTCACGAGGGCGCGCGCTGGGGGCTGAGGCAGATTCTTCTCAACATGCAGGCTCAAAAAAAGCCCGCAATTGCGGGCTTATTGCGGACTACTGACTTATATAACGATCTTGCTCTTTAATGAGGCGGTCATAGTCCGGCCTTTCATAAGCATCCAAACATTTCATGACGGTAAGCTCTTCCCCTGATTGTTGACCAACAAGCCTACTCTTTTTCAGATACGCATCAAAATACCCTCGCACCTTTACATAAGCGGCTTCATCATCATGGCTGCCAAGTTGGAAGTATCCTCCCCTAGCAAGCCCAGCCTCTTTTTTCAATTGCTCATTTGAGCTCAGACAATACGCAAGTCCCCATTTCTTAAGAATGCTGCGCGTCTCTGTCACTTTAGTGGCTGAAATAGCCATTGCTGGGTAAATAAATAAGATGATAACTATCAGCCTCTTAATCATTTCAACTCCCAAAAAAACACATCAATTGTTTGTACATCAGGTCTGCCTGGATGCGTAAAATAGCAATGATCACCACAATCCGAGCCATTCCAAAGAGTTACATGCCCCGATGCATTGCCCCAACCTGATACCGTAAATATAAGAATTCCATTCTTCCCTTTAAAATTTTCTGATACGTCTTTTCCATTCGCTTTTACCGAAACATCAGAACTACCAAAATTAGCCTTCACAAAAGAAATCATATCTTTTACGCGTAACAAATAATTTTTATCATCACCACCTTTTACTTTATAACCTGGCCCCCCTTTCGTTATAGTTACTCCGCCATAATTGAATGACCGGCTTAAACGAAGAGCACACGCATTTGCATAATCAGCAGGATTTACTTTAAAGAGTTCATAGGCATTACCACCTACTAATTTATAAACATTTGGAGCATCCATATGCACGGGATACTTTGACCAAACATCATTAAATTTAGGTCTATTAACTTTAATCCTTGCACTTTGATTACCTGCTGTTGCTTGTATTTGTCCCATTTTCAATCCTTAAGCTGAAGCATAAATTTCTACCGAATGATCTTTTAAAGCATTCATTATTTTGGCCTTCCCATCGGCTTGCACAATAGCGGTCAATGTAATTTGAGCAACACCTTCTGCAAGCTCATGTTCATCTCCACCACTAATAATGACCTCTACAGACTCCCCCGCTTGGTAATTTAAAGTTTCCACATGCACATTTATATCTGAATAAAATCTAGATACATCAGCAAGAGGGGTTTCGTCCTCCCCATAGCTCCAATAAATACGCTTAATTTCTTTTTCTTTTACAATAGGGCTTACCAAACTTGATAAAGCAGCCGCAATAACAGCAGGCGCTTTGCTCTTAGAAACGGGTAAAGCAGCTCCGCTTGGGGCCTCAATCATTGCATACTTTTGAGTTGCAATAAGCGTCGCACCACACGACGTTAACATCCCCTCAACCGCAACATTTTTTCCTAAATATGAAACGCCCACTACTCCTGCAACAATAAAAAATTGGCACTTACACTTTGGGCAAACGCCTTTATGTCCGACACCTGCAGCAGGTTTCCCATAAATATTAATACTTGCAAAACCTTCAATAACTGTACCACCATGTGAGGTAGGATCACCCTCTCTTATTATTGCTTTAAGACCCATTTAATGTTCCTCAAAATATAATTACTTATTCAAATTGATTAAACTTAAAAAACGCACTCTATTAGTTCAGTGACACGCTTAAGTTACAGAATACATATACAGCATCTTTAAATTTTAAATAATTATTTAAATACCTTACTAAGCGCATATTCAAAAAGCATAAAACCAATAGAGTCAGGTCTTACATTTGACATGGCGCAATCAATTTAACCTGCTTTGCAAACCACTGTAAATTTCATCAGGTGCAAAATGTAAGACCTGACCCCGTTACTTCGCATAGCAGTAATCATGCTGAGACGGCCCCATCGTCCAAAATAACGCCCCTCGATTGGCAATCTCTGCATTGTCAGGTTTTAACTACACAAGCTCAGAAGGCGGGCCATTGAAGAGATCAGTGCCTCCGTTAGCGTGTCGCTGGGCTGGTCTGATAGTGGCTTGGTTGATAAGAGCCAATATGCCGTCAATGAAAAGTCAGTGAGGTGGCAGGTAAGAATTTGTTCACTTGTACTTCGCTAGCCATTAAACTAGACTAACTTAACTTAGTTTAAAATTGAGGGGGTGCTTATGTTAACGGTTAATATGCACGAAGCGAAGACCAACTTATCCAAGCTCGTCGATCAAGCCAAAATAAGTGGGGGCTTTATTATTGCGAAAGCTGGAAAGCCCATAGTAAAAGTCATGCCCCTTGATGCGCCGCCAACGATGCAAAGGCTCGGTTTTATGTCTGGGCAGTTTTTGGTGCCGGATGACTTCGACACGATGGCAGCAAGAGAAATTGAGCTTTTATTCGGAGGAGCGGACGAGTGAAGTATTTGTTGGATACGCATATCCTGCTATGGGCGGCAAGCGCTCCTGAGAAACTACCTGAGAGCGCACGCGCTCTATTGAGTGATGAAAAAAACCAGCTTTTCTTTAGTGCCGCGTCGTTATGGGAAATTACAATCAAAAATGAATTAGGCAGAGAAGATTTTAGAGTAAACGCGCGCGTTTTACGCCGTGGCCTGCTTGATAATGGCTATCAAGAATTGCCCATTTACAGCGAGCATGCCGTTTCTGTAGATAACTTGCCCGCCATTCATAAAGATCCGTTTGATCGCATCCTCATTGCTCAAGCAACGGTTGAGGGAATCACGCTCATTACGGCAGATAGCTCTATTGCTCAGTATCCAGCGCCAATACTTAAGCTTTGAACAAAAGCCCGTGAAGTAGGCGGACAAAAAAACGGCGACCAAATGGTCTAATGCCGTTCACTTAAGGTATTGGTTTTGCTTCCCCCTTAGAAAAAGGGGGATTGAGGGGGATTTGCCTTGAGTTTTTTGCTTATTTTAAGCCCAACATCAACTGCAAATCCCCCCTAGCCCCCCTTTACAAAAGGGGGAACTCAAACAAAACCGCTTAAGTGAACGGCATTAGACCAAATAGTCGCCATTTTTTATGCTTCAATCAAAAGCCTATTTGCATTTCAGCCGGTCAAAGCCCTTTCCTGAGCTGATGTTTGTACAGCGCTCGTAAACTTTAGGAAGCTTAAATTCCTGTTTTGTATTGCTACGCTTATAAATACACACATACCAGTAATCATGCTGAGACGGCCCCATCGTCCAAAATAGCGGGCCTCGATTGGCCGTCTCTGCATTGTCAGGTTTTAACTGCGCAAGCTCAGAAGGCGGGCCGCTGAAGAGATCGATTCCTGATGCTCTTTCTAAATGCCCCGATTCATTTGTTAGCCTTGGGCATGAAAATATTTCTGGTTTTACTGCCGCATGTGCAGAGCATCCCAATACCAGCAAAGTAGAAAGCGCAAATAGTGTTTTAACTACAAGCTGTTTTCGTACAGCACCAAACAAAATCATCATATTTTAAAGCCTCAACTTTCGTAAAAAATTTAAACTTAATTAGGCGCGATTTTCTCGGGCGATTTTCTCAATCGCGGCTTCTGCCAGCCAGCCACTGCGGTTTTTTGTGCGGGCATCAATACGATAAATTAATAGGCTAGGTAAAGTCACATTGATTTTTTCAGCCTTGCCTAAGTAGCGCGAGACATCCATCTCAACAACGCCCCATATAAACCCTGCATATTTTATGCTTACCAACATGAGTGGCGGTAATTCCCCCATTTTTAAGCTCACTTAAGTTTCATTTTTTTATTCTGGTACCGTTAATGGCCCAGCGTAATACTGGCTCAATAAAATAAGTCTATTTTCCTATGCGCTAGACGCCCTGCGCCGGTACTGCGATAATTTACAGGATAAGGGCGTTTATAGCGGTCTAAGCGCTAACGACAAAAAATAACCGGATAAGATACCGGATCACAGATAAGCAGCACCCACATCCAACCCTATAAAATCAAGGACTTAGACAAATCATGCTGCTTATGTTAGATAATTACGATTCTTTTACTTATAACATTGTTCAGTATTTTGGCGAATTAGGCCAAGAAGTGGTGGTGCATCGTAATGATGAAATCACTATTGAAGAAATCGAAGCACTCAAACCTAAGTATCTAGTGGTGTCACCGGGGCCTTGTTCTCCTTCTGAAGCAGGCATCTCGCTGGCGGCTATCCATCACTTTGCTGGCAAGCTGCCTATTTTAGGTGTCTGTCTTGGGCATCAGGCCATCGGGCAGGCATTTGGTGGCAAAGTGGTGCACGCCCAAACGCTAATGCACGGCAAAGTGTCTGCAATTGAGCACAAAAATATGGGCGTTTTTACCGGCCTGCCTTCGCCTTTTACCGTGACGCGCTACCATTCGCTCGCCATCGAGCGCGCCAGTCTACCCGATTGCCTAGAAGTCACAGCATGGACGCCAGACGGCGAAATCATGGGCGTGCGGCATAAAACGCTGCCTATTGAAGGGGTGCAGTTTCACCCTGAATCCATCCTTACCGAGCACGGCCACGCCATGCTGGATCACTTCCTTAAAGAATGGGCGTAATTCACAGCTGCCCGCACAGCGATTGCCCTAAAAACACAATAAACAAAATATATGATGCAGCTGCCCATCCGTTCAGGGCAGCTCTATGCTTGCCGAATCTGCCAAGTGCTCTGCCTGCCAATCTGCTGCTTTTAGTAGCAAAAGGATAAATCATGCGCTTTATCTTTACCCTCGCTTGCGCCTTAATTGTTGCCCATGCACAAGCAGAGCCATCGCCTCCTGCTCAAACTGAATGCGACGCTGCCAATCAGGTACTGATTAAAACTTGCTTGGCCAAACTCGCTCCTCAAGCAGAGCAAGATCGCTTAAACGCAGAAACCGCTGCGCGAGCCATGATGAAGAATTTAGATCGCGCTACCACCCGTCACGAAGCGCTGCCTGCATTTGAGCGGGCAAGCAAGGCCTATCGCAGCTACCGCCAGGCGCACTGTGCATGGATAGGCAAAAGCTTTGCAGGTGGCAGCGGTGCAGGCATTGCCGAACAAGCTTGCCGTATTGATTTAGATCGTGCCCGTGCCGAAGAACTATCACGCTTTTATGTGCAATAGCCCCAGCCAACGGCCCTAAAAGCCAACCCAACCTCCCCCAGCCAAGGAGCATTCATGATTACCGTACAAGCTGCACTCAATCGCCTGATCGATAATAACGAGTTGTTTTACGATGAAATGCTGTATCTGATGCGGCAAATCATGACCGGGGAAATGACACCGGTGCAAACCGCTGCCCTGCTTATTGGCTTACGCACTAAAGTTGAAAGCGTTTCAGAAATCGCCGCTTCAGCAACCGTGATGCGTGAATTATCAACGCGGGTGGCGGTGCAAGATCGCAGCCATTTAATTGATACCTGCGGTACAGGCGGCGATGGCGCGCACACGTTTAATATCTCGACTTGTGCTGCGTTTGTGGTGGCGGCGGCCGGCGCCAAAGTCGCCAAACACGGCGGAAGATCCGTCTCATCCAGCTCAGGCTCGGCCGATGTTTTAGAAGCTTTTGGCATTAATCTAAATCTGAGCGCCGAACAGGTGGGCCGCTCTATTGATGAAATTGGCCTTGGCTTTATGTTTGCCCCTAATCATCACAGCGCAATGAAATACGTTGCCCCGATCCGCCGGGAGCTGGGGGTGCGCACCATCTTCAATATTCTAGGGCCACTGACTAACCCTGCTGGTGCAGATCATCAGCTGATGGGTGTTTTTCACCCTGATCTGGTCGGGATTCAAGCGCGGGTACTCAAGCAATTAGGCAGTAAGCATGTGCTGATTGTGCATGGCAAAGATGGGATGGATGAAATTTCCATCTCAGGCCCTACCCTTGTTGCCGAACTTAAAAACGGCCAGATTAACGAGTTTGAAATCAATCCGCGCGATTTTGGTTTTGAACTGGCCGACATTAAAACGCTGCACGCAGACGATGCGCAGCAATCCAAGCACATCATTGAGCAAGTCCTCGCGAATCAGCCAAGCCCCTGCCGCGATATTGTGCAGCTTAACGCCGGTGCAGCCATTTATGCCGCAGGCAAGGCAGAAACACTGGCGGCAGGGGTTGAGCAAGCAGGCCAAATGCTGGCGAACGGCAGCGCCCGCTCCAAGCTCGATGCCTTGGTTCAATTTACGCAAAGCATTTAAACAGCAAAATACAATGTAGGGCAGGTGCAACCCACGAGCCATGCTGAAAAATACGCGGGTTTCGCCCGCCCTCGCCCTACGATGATTCAATTATTGCGCGGCAGCGCTGTGCCATCTAGCTAAGTTGATAGAATTGGGGTGCCCCCCGCCATCGCAACGCCCACATCCAAAGAGCCAACTATGTCCGACATCTTAAAAAAAATCTGGGCCACTAAGTACGAAGAAGTGGCCGCAGCCAGCAAGTTAATCCCATTAAGTGAAATTCGCAGCCAGGCCGAAGCCAACACTGATTTACGTGATTTTGTTGCGGCTTTGCGCAGCAAAAATGCAGTCGGCCATCCGGGCATTATTGCGGAAATCAAAAAAGCCAGTCCATCCAAAGGCGTGATTCGCGCTGATTTTCAGCCTGCAGCCCATGCACAGGATTACGCAGCACATGGTGCAGCCTGCCTTTCGGTGCTCACCGATGTGTCTTACTTTCAAGGCCATTTGGATTACCTAAAAGCGGCCAGATCGGCTTGCGATCTACCCGTGCTGCGTAAAGATTTTATGGTGGACGAGTATCAGCTGTTTGAAGCACGTGCATGGAGCGCGGATTGTATTTTGCTGATTGCTGCCGAGCTTAGCTTAAGTCAGTTGCAAGACTTTGAATCAATTGCAGAAGGCTTAGGTATGGCAGTACTGGTAGAAGTACATAACGAGGCTGAGCTAGAGCTTGCACTACACCTCAAAACTCCCTTACTAGGAATTAACAACCGTGATTTGCGCAGCTTTGAAGTTTCGCTACAAAACACCCTAAAGCTGCTTCCACTGATCAATAGCGATCGTATCGTGATCACAGAAAGCGGGATTGTCACCCCTGATGATGTTGCTCTAATGCAACAAAATCACGTCAACAACTTTCTGGTTGGCGAAACCTTTATGCGGGCAGAATCTCCTGGAAGCTGCATAGATGCTACATTTGGCCCTGCTTACAAAGATTTTATACGGGCTTAAACTTATATTTTTGTCATATATTTTTAATAAAACTCCCCTAAACTTCGCATGGTTCGAAAGCAGTTATGTTGCATCAACGCACTGACTGCTTTCTTTGAGCATGGATAAGGCAAGAGAAGGTTTTTTAAATTTGCTTACAAATTAAATAAAGCCATCAACACCGATCTCCACAATAACTATAAATGGCGTCTTTTTTAGAAGTTGCCGTGAACTGTCTAGCTTGCGGAAATTACAAATAATTTTGTAATTTCTACCATACGTCTTTTTGGAGTTATAAACACATGAAGAAAATTATCGCCCTTGCTATCAGCGCTGCTTTTGTTGCTCCAGCCGCTTTCGCAGATGTAGAGCTCGGACCATTCAGCATCTACGGCGCAGCTGCAACCGCTGTTGAAGTGATTTCTGTAGAAAACAACACTGGCAAGCCGCTAGTTAGCACAAAAGATAGCCAAACCCGCCTGATGGATCAAACATCTAAGCTAGGTTTCAAAGCAAAATACGATCTGGGCAATGATTTCTTCGCTCTTGCTCAAGTTGAAAGCCGCTTCTACCTTGGCAACAACGGTGATAACACCGATGACAAAGCTGAAATTGGTAGCCGCAACACATTCGTAGGCGTTGGTGGCAAGCAAGTAGGTACTTTACGCTTTGGTCGTTACGACAATGCTTACAAGCTATCTCTTAAGCAAATCGTTCCTACGCTGTACGGCAATCTGAACGATGCTTCTGCAACTTATGGTTCCAAGCAAATCCTGAACCGTCTTGGCGGTCGTCAAGGTGATATGGTTGCTTACGAAACACCAGATTGGTCAGGTTTCAGCGGTAACTTAAGCTACAACTTTGGTAAAGACTCAACCAACTCAATCTCTTCAGGCTCGGCTGGTGTTCCAAGCAACACAGCGGCAACTGACCTAATGGGCCAAACAGCTTTTGGTATTGCTTATAAGCACAGCATGTTTAATGTTGGCTTTGGCTACACATCAGTTAGCAATGCCGCTTGGAAACTGGACGGTAGCAGCGGTGCAAGTGCTAAAAACCTGACTGGTTCACAAAAACTTGAGGCTTACCAATTAGGTGGTCAAGTGAACTATATGGACTTCAGCGCAGGTGCAGTATTTGAACGCACATCATCTAGCTTAAGCGGCCTTGCTAAAGGCAACTTTGATCAATACCAAAATGTATTTGGTCTGATCGGCGGCTACAAGAAAGATGCTCTGGAAGTACAAGTTCAGTACGCTAAAGCAAGTGATGTAGATGGTACAACACTGGTTGGCACTGGTGGTCAGCAAGCAAGTATTGCTGTTGGCTACACGCTTCACAAATATGTACAAGCTGTTGCTTCATTCACCAAAGTTCACAACCAAACCAATGCTAACTTCACCTCCGCTTCAGGCTTTGGTCTGGACAAGAGCAACGGCATGAACCAGTTCGCACTGGGCTTGGTTGGTAAGTTCTAAGCTTTATATTTCCTAGCCTCCTAGCTAGCTGATATTTGAAAGGCCTCCCCCACGGGAGGCCTTTTTTTATCCTCATTCAAAACATTTAATAATCTATTTAATAATCTCAGCTCCCGCTAAAACCAAGCGCCAAAATTGGCTTGCCAGCCTTGGGCATTTTCACCTTTAGTAAAACTAAAACCAAATCTTAAATCTGCATCTTTAGAATGCGCAGCGCGCAGTGTGCCCAGCGTAAAGCCCACTTCGGTTTGATAATTATTAAATAAATTGGTACCAGAATAACGGCTATCAACGATATACGCTTCCCATGTCAAAGGATCAGCCCCCATTTTCCAAGGGCTTTCCCGTGCATAAAGTAAACCATTATGAAACACCGTATTCGCAATGCCCGGATCAAAAGATTTACCATCCACAGTTAAACGCAGCGCTTTGTAGTAGCCCAGCATATTGCCTAAAGTGATTGAATAAACATCGCCGCGCCATACATAGCTCGATGCAATTGCGCCCGAGCCCATTGCCGCAGCACCTGCCAGATCTCTGGAATACGTTCCCCGGCCGGCTCCTGTAATACTGACCACCCAATTTTCAAAAATAGGCCGTCGATAAAACACCCCCAAACTACCATCGTAGCCCTTCGCACCATCGCTAGAGGTGTAGCCAAGCGGCACATCAACAATCAGCTCGTGATTGGCTTCAGGAAATTGATATGAATAGGAAAGCGGAAAATTATAACTATCACTCTCCATCTCTTTAGCGCCGCCCACGGCATCGCTTTTCATATGCTTATAATTAGCACCGATTCCAAAACGATGGCTGCCATCACGGCTTGTAGCAACAGTAGAGGTATTGCTTCTTGCCCCTAGCCACAGCACTTTCGCATCATTAGACACCGCCCGTGACATTAAACTATTTGGATTACCTGCAATAGGATCTACCGGAGAAACCGCAACCAAATGACGCGCCATTTTTTCTAATAAATCGGTGCGGTTTTTTAAATACTCTTTTAATAAATCACGGCTGTCATTGCGGGTTGCTCCCGTAAATGATTCATTGATTTCTAAGATGGGAATTTGAAAAGTAAGCCGGGTCGATCCCTGCAGGGGAAACGCCAATTGAATCGGCATGCCGCGAAAATTAAGCACGCTATTAATCGCTTCAATACCGCTATAGGTCGGAAAAATAGTTTTTAATTTATCTTCATAATAGGTATTCGCAGCTTCTTCAGCGGTATCAAAGCTGCCTTGGCCCACTTGGCCATTCATGGTGGCGCTAAAATCAAAGTTGCCTGCATGGCTGCTGGCCAGCCATGCAGAGCAAATACCCCAGCAAATAAGACGAGTTGAAACCAACATTGCAGCGCTCCAAAACAATATGTAACCGTTTTAGATGCTGCGCTGCAAAAATCAAGCCATCACCAGCATAAGACTAGACAAGGAGAAAAGTAAGAACCTTGCATCAATAAGAAAGCTTATCCTTACTTCTTATTCATCTACTTCATACTGAGTTGGGCACGCACTGTACGTGTGCAATACACACAAATATTTTATTTTTGTAAGATATACTGGCGCACAGCGCTATTGTGCTCGTCCAGATTGTTTGAAAATACCGAGCTGCCATCCCCCTTTGCCACAAAATATAAAGCCGTGGTCGAGGCAGGATGGAGCGCCGCTTTTAGTGCCGCATCACCCACCATCGCAATCGGCGTAGGGGGTAAGCCGCTGCGGGTATAGGTGTTGTACGGCGTATCGGTGAGCAAATCGATTTTACGCAAGCGCCCATCCAGTGATTCTCCCACCCCATACATCACCGCAGGATCTGTTTGTAAGCGCATACCAATCCGTAAGCGATTTGCAAACACCCCTGAAATCAAGGGGCGATCAGCTGCGCGGCCGGTTTCTTTTTCAACTAAAGAAGCCAAAATCAGCGCCTCATACGGCGTTTTTAATTGCACATTTTGCGAACGCCCTGCCCATGCTTTATCCAGCTTGCTTTGCATCCGCTGATTGGCTCGTGCCAGTAGCTTTAAATCAGAGCTGCCCTTATCTACATGGTAAGTATCCGGGAAAAATAAACCTTCCGGGCTCAGTGCACTGATACCCAGCTCAGCCAATAGCTCTGCATCCGACATCAAGGCGCTATCGTGACGTAAATGAGGATTGCTATTTAAAGCTTTGCGAAAATCAGTCCATCTCCAGCCCTCAATCAAAGTAAACGTCAGCGTGGTGGTGTCGCCATTGCTTAGCTTTTCTAATAACTGCCAAGGGCTAAGCGGCGAGCTGATGGTGTAGCTACCTGCCTTCAATAATTTATCTTTACCCGTTACGCGTGCCAGCAATAAAAAAGGCAAGGCCTGATCAACCACGCCCTGCTTGACCAGCTGATCAGCCACTTTCTTAACGCCACCTGATTCCACTACAAAATCTTGCACCCTATGCTCCAGAGGTGTGCTGGCGTATTGATAAAGCCAGATCGCTAATGCGCCGACTAAGATGATGAGCAGTAAAAATACGCGCCCAAGCGTGCGCCCAAATGTAGATTGGTTTTGTGGTTTTTTCTTTACAGCCATGCTGGCGATTTACCTTCAGTAATCTTGTGTAGGGCGGGTGAAACCCGCGGTTTTTGTTGTATTTAACGCCAAAGTTTGGCGGGTTTCACCCGCCCTACGATAACTTAGCGTGATGCGTATAGTGGATACATTGCCCACCTTACTCGGTGACGGCTTGATCCGGCACCGCATTTGCTTCCTGCTGCTTCTGCCGTTTCACCTCAAAAAAGCGCTGCACCGTGGCAAGCTCTCTTGATCTAAACATTGGGGGCAGGCTTTTCCAGATCATTTTGCCGTATTGTTTTTCTACCAAGCGCTTATCGGCGATCATCAAAATACCGATATCGGTTTCATCCCGAATCAAACGCCCCGCGCCCTGCTTTAAGGTAATCGCAGCATGCGGCACTTGGTAATCAATAAACGCGCTGCGGCCCGATTTATTAATCTGCTCGATACGCGCCGACAATACCGGATCATCCGGCGGGCTAAAGGGCAGCTTATCGATCACCACCAAAGATAGCTGCTCGCCTTTCACATCAATCCCTTCCCAGAAGGTTTGACTCGCAACGAGGATGGCATTCGGTGCCTGGCGAAACTTATCTAATAGCTCGGTGCGCGAGCCTTGGCCTTGCAGAAACACCGGCCATTCCAGCCCATCAGCTTTAAGCTTTTCCTGCACCAATTCATGCGCTTCACGCATCGCGCGCAAGCTAGTAAACAGCAAAAATGCATGGCCTTGCGTGGTTTGCAGCAGCGGCCACGCTTTTTCTATCACTTGCTTGGTAAAGTCTGGCGCATTCGGTTCGGGCATATCTTGCGGTACATACAGCGCGGCCTGCTGCTTGTAATCGAAGGGGCTTTCCCAAGTGGCTTCAACCGCATCCCACAAGCCTAGTTCATGCTTAAAATGGTTGAAATGCCCGTTCACGGCCAAGGTGGCCGAGGCGAACACCCATGCACGCGGGTGTGATTTCAATTGCTTTTGAAACAGCTGGGCGATATTGAGCGGTGTAGCGTGCAAGATCAGCCCATGCGATAAAACATCAACCCAATGCACGCTTTCTTCATCGTCGCCTGCTTTCCAGCGCTTCAAAATATCCACGCATTCCAGCGCGCGAACTTGGCAATTCTCTAAGCCTTCGGCGCGTTCAGACTGCTTGCCGAGTAAATCGCACAGCGTAGCTAGCTTTTCGGCGACCAGATCCAGTGCGGGGATAAACTCAGGATTCTGCTGCTCTAGCTGGTGTAGCGGAAAGCGCGTGGCATCCGATTTAAATACCAGCCGCAAGTCTTTCACGGCTTTTTCCAGCGCTTCGGCAGCAGCAGGCAACATAATAAAATCTTTAGCCGCAACCAGCGCTTCGGCTCGCGAATCATGCGCCAAATCGATCAGCTGGCCCGAGGTGAGTGTTTCACCAAAGAACAAGCTTGCCACTTCGGGCAGCTGATGCGCCTCGTCAAAAATAACGGTATTACAGGCGGGCAATAGCTCCCCCGCACCTTCATCTCTCAGCCAGACATCGGCAAAAAACAAATGATGGTTTACCACCACCACATCGGCATCCTGCGCATCTTTACGCGCTTTTAGCACAAAGCAATCTTGGTGACTTGGGCAGTCTTGCCCCAGACAATTATCCCGAGTCGAGGTGACTTGCCCCCAGATCGGTGCATTTTCTGGCACACCGGGGCAGGCGGCTTTATCCCCTGAAATCGTTGTTTTAGCGTATCGCTGCACTTTCACCAAATCGGCGACGTCTTCTTTGCGCATAAAGCGCCCTTCTTGCTCGGTGCGTGCCAAATGATAATGGCAAACATAATTTGAGCGGCCCTTAAGCAGTGCCACCGTCACCGGCACTTGTAATATTTGCCTTACCGTCGGAATGTCACGCTGAAACAGCTGGTCTTGCAGCGTTTTAGTCCCCGTCGAAACAATCACTTTGCCGCCAGATAAGAGGGCAGGCACAAGATAAGCAAAGGTTTTACCCGTGCCCGTGCCCGCCTCGGCAATCAGCTGGCCTTGGTTCTTGATGGCAGCTTCAACGGCTTGCGCCATTTCTAATTGCTGCACGCGCAATTTATAGCCAGGAAACGCATCGGCAAAGGGGCCGTCGTCGGCAAAAACTGCATCAAGTGTCATAAACGTAGGCCAAAAAGCAAAGACAGGATTGTAACAAGATGGAGGCGCTTCTCTCTAAATAAAATACATAAAAAAAGCCCCACCAGCGGTGGGGCCATAAGGGGACGAAGCAAGCACTAACACTCATTAGCACTCTAGCTAGGATTAGCCCTCAACCGACAAGTTCCCCTCAGCTTCAATTTTATTTACAGCAATGTCAGCTGTTAGCGTTAGACCACTCTGCCCACGGCTTGCGTCGCCCATCCAGTACAAAATGGCCGGCACAATGGCGCTGGTTGGCGGCAGGCTTTCACGCGTTTCACCTGGATGCGTTTTTAGGCGGAATGGCGATTGAATTGGGCCTGGCACCAAGAGATTAATCCGCAAATGCTCCATGTTTTCCCACTCAGCCGCGGCAATCTCAACTAAATTTTTCTGCCCTACTTTTGTCACGCTATAGCCGCCCCAATAGGCATTGGGCGCAAAAGCGTGGTGCTCGCCTAAGAGCAAGATACTGGCGTCTGGCGCTTCTTTTAAAAGTGGAAATAAGGCACGGTTAAGCACAAAGGGCGCGGCAACGTTCACTTTGAACATGTCCACCCATTCGTCCATTTTTTGATTGGCGAGTGGCGATAAATGAGTGAAGCCATTAGCACAATGCAAAATACCATCTAAGCGGCCAAATTCTTTTTGAATCAGCACCGCCATCTGGGCAATTTCTGCCTCGCCGGATTTTGCTAAATCAAAAGGAATCGCCGCCGGCTGCGGATAGCCCGCTGCTTCAATTGCGTCATATACTTTGGCGAGTTTTTTCTCATTACGGCCCAGCAAAATCACCGTTGCACCATGCTCGGCCAAGGCCATCGCAGCCGCTTCGCCGATTCCTTGCCCCGCACCCGTGACTAAAATCACGCGGCTACGAAACGCGCCAGCGGGCGCTTGATAGTTTTTCCAATCACCGATTACTTCGTTCATTTTTTATTCCTTTTATCTGAACTTATTGATCCGATTTATTGATCCAGCTCTTCCAACACACCTTGCGCAGCCGCCATGCCACTTCTGACTGCTCCCTCCAAGGTCGCCGGATAATCCCCCTTTCCCGCCAAGCCTGCGGTGTAATCCCCTGCCAGCCAAAACCCGACTTCACTCGTTTGATTCGCAGGGCGCTCAAGGCCGGGTATACAGGCAAAAGTGGCTCGCTTTTCAGTAATCACACGTTGCCAGCTGATATCCATCGGCAAACCCAAGCGCTGATGAAGCTCCAGCACAACCGCCTCTGCCAGCTCGTCCTGAGTGAAAGCCTGATGCTGCCCCTCAGCAGAAATCACCACAGCCATCAAGCCATCCGTTTGATGGGTAAACCCACGATCAAACACCCATTGCGCTAAAGAATCACTCAGGCCCAGCATAGGTTTAGCCAGCTTCACTGCGGGATCATATTGCAAATACACCGTTACAATCGGCTGATAAGTCCAGCTATTCAACTGCACTGGCAATACATCGGGCTCGGACACGTGCAAAGCAGACAAGCCATGCGGTGGCAAAGCACAGATCACCGCATCAAAAACTTCAGGCTCGCCATTCAGCTGCCAGCCTTGCTGAGTTTTTTCAACACGCCTGATACGTCTGGAGCGGTAAATCTGCCCCCCTTTTTGCTCAATAAACTGAGCAGCTGTATCTGGGTACAAGGCTGAGAAATCAAGACGGGGCAGCAGCAGATCAGATGCAGCTCGCACGCCCCCTAAGCTATCTCGCAACACATTCAGCAACACCTGAGCGGATGCACATTCAAGCGGGGTGTTTAATGCAGCCACCGTCAGCGGCTGCCAAAAACGGCTAATTAAGCCATCCGGCTGGCGCTGATCCTTAAGCCAGCAACTGACCGTTACATCCTGTGCCAGTTTCCATTTGGCAGCTTGCGCAGCACGAACCGTGCGAACCAAGGCAAATCGCTCAGACCAGGATAAGCCCTGAGCAAACAGCAGCCCCAAAGCCAAGTGCAATGGAGCAGGAACAGAAGGACAAGCCAGTCTGAAACCCGGCTCCACCACCAGCTCCATTGGGCGGCGCAAAAAGACCGCTTTGCTATCTACGCCCACCTTGGCCATCATGCAAAGCAGCTCGGTATAGGCCCCAATCACAAGATGCTGCCCATTATCGAGCGACTTGCCTTCCAGCCAGACCTTCCTAGCACGGCCACCCAAGACTTTACCCGCCTCAAATACGCTGACTTTAACGCCAGCGGCAGCTAACTCCGCAGCAGCAGTGATTCCGGCATAGCCACCACCCAGTACAGCAACCGAATAGTTATTTAGCACAGCCACCACGTTTTCCACGCTAGCCATAATTTACGAATAGGGGTTAAAGAAATCCGTTGATTTAACACTTTGCCTACGCCATCTTTTTTAATTTCTTTTAATGTCGCCCGATAAATCGCCGCCATCACCAAGCCTGTACGTTGTTGTTTTTTATCTACAGCAGGCAATGCAGCAATGGCTTGCGCATAATATTGCTCTGCACGCTCAATTTGAAAATCCATAAGCGCTCTGAATTCTGCTGTTTCACGACAGGCCAGAATATCTGCGGCAGGTACATTAAATTGCTGTAATTCAGTCACTGGTAAATAAATCCGGCCACGGCGGGCATCCTCACCCACATCACGAATAATATTGGTTAATTGAAACGCCAAACCCAAATCATGCGCGTATTTAAGGGTGCCGCGATCAGTAAAGCCAAAAATCTGTGCAGCCATTTGCCCAACAACAGACGCCACCCGATAGCAATACAATTGCAGATCTTTAAAACTATTATAACGAGCCATATCTAGATCCATCTCCATTCCGTCGATGATCTCTATAAATAACTCGCGTTGTAAATCATATTTTTTAAGCGCTGGCAATAAAGCTTGAGTGACCGGATGCTGAGGCGAGCCCGCAAATAGTTGATCAATTTCGCTACGCCACCAAGCTAATTTAGTTCTTGCCACACTTTCTTCATGGCATTCATCGACCACATCATCGACTTCACGACAGAATGCATATAAGGCAGTAATCGCTTTTCTTTGCTCTAAAGGCAAAAAACGAAAACTGTAATAAAAACTGGAGCCGCTTTTGGCGGCTTTATCTTCACAATATTGCTCAGGGGTCACGGGGTTTTCCGTTTAAATAATTAGCGTAAAACGACACTGAAGGCATCGCTATTTATCTTTTCAATAAAGAAGAGCCAGCCCTCAGCCATCATCATTGCTCAGGCAAGATAATTTTCACTTCCCGCGTAGAGCCAGAAATGCCGGGGAACTGCTCAAAAATGGCGCGAATCAGCCAAGGCACGGCCGGCTCAATCGCATCATCAGAGCTGCGATTAACCGCTTTGCCTTCAAATAACTTAGCAAAACGCCCTGCCGCCAAATCTTTTCTATCCAGAATATCTAAGCTGAGCTGGCGGTTATAAACCGTATCACTCACAGGGCGGCTACCTACAATGCCATTCTCTGTTCGTGTATAAGGCACGAGCACAACCCCATTTGCAGTAGAAACCCGGCGGTAGTAGGTGCTAAAGCCCACCGTCCCCCAGATAGGCTCCTGCGTTGTGATTGTTTTGCCGCCATCCACTTGATACTGCAATCGCACCAGCCAGTCTGCTGCGCTCATATTAGGCTCGTACACATAGCCTTTACGCATCAGCTCGGCGCTTACATCTTCTTCAAAATCACGCTGAGCCAGGCTTTGTACTTGAGATGCATTGCGCTCAAACGCGAAACGCTGAGCCGCAGGGCTGCTTGCCAGGTTATGCCTTACGCTTACCGTTGCTGCAAATTGTGGCGCAGCGCAGCCCGTTAAAAATAAAGCCGCAAGTACCATCAGCTTAAGCATGATTAAATCCTTTTCCCTGGAATACGCGGTGTATCTACTTTAACGTCACCGCACTGGGCACGATGGCGCAGAGCGTGATCAATCAATACTAAAGCCAGCATCGCTTCAGCAATCGGCGTGGCCCGAATCCCTACACAAGGATCATGACGGCCGGTGGTAGCCATCAGCACGGGATTGCCTTCTTTATCAATCGAATGGCGCTCTTGCGCGATACTGGAAGTGGGTTTGACCGCTAAATTCACCACAATATCCTGCCCGGTAGAAATCCCACCCAAAATACCGCCAGCGTGATTACTTGCAAAGCCTGTTGGAGTCAGCTCATCACAATGCACCGAGCCTTTTTGCGCAATGCTTTCAAAGCCAGCGCCAATCTCAACGCCTTTCACCGCATTAATATTCATCATAGCGTAAGCAATTTCTGCATCTAAGCGATCATACACAGGCTCGCCCAAGCCAACTGGTACATTTTCTGCCACCACGGTAATTTGCGCGCCAACCGAATCGCGCTCTTTACGAATCGCATCCATATAATCTTCAAGTTGCGGCACGATTTCAGCGTTAGGCGCAAAAAATGCATTTCCGCTCACTTCATCCCAGCTCTTAAATGGAATCGCAATTTCACCTAGCTGGCTCATATAGCCACGAATTTCAATTCCGTATTTCTCACGCAACCATTTTTTAGCAATCGCTCCAGCCGCTACACGCACCGCCGTTTCACGCGCGGACGAACGCCCACCACCACGCGGATCGCGAATGCCATATTTATGCCAATAGGTGTAATCAGCATGCCCCGGACGAAATGTTTCAACAATCTTGCCGTAATCTTGGCTACGCTGATCTTGATTGCGAATCAGCAGCGCAATTGGCGTGCCGGTGGTTTTGCCTTCATAAATGCCAGACAAAATCTCTACCGTATCCGGCTCTTTACGCTGCGTGACATGGCGTGAGGTGCCTGGTTTACGCCGATCTAACTCAGCCTGAATATCTTCAACACTCAGATCCATCCCAGGAGGACAGCCATCCACCACGCAACCTATCCCTGCCCCATGGCTTTCACCAAATGAAGTTACCGTAAACAATAAACCCAGCGTGTTTCCAGACATTCCAAATCCTCAGAGCCAGTGGCAGACAGATAGTCTGAATTCTAACATGGACAGCCATCGATCTAGGCTTACAAGCAAACATCCACTCGAGTATTTTTTACTGACAGCACCCAACTCGTAATATCGCAACGTAGGTCGGGTTAGCAACGCTTTATCGCGTAACCCGACAGCAAACCACAGAAGCTTGATTTTGTAGTTGCACTGACACGTGCATTTCTTCCGCGCAAAGCAAAACCCCCGCCTCTTTCGAGTACGGGGGTTCTGTTTACTGCATCTTTACTACTTTAACGTGCGAATCTTTGATTCGCTCAGTAAGGGGGTGTCTGGCAATGACCTACTTTCACACAGGTAATCTGCACTATCATCGGCGCTAAGGTGTTTCACTGTCCTGTTCGGTATGGGAAGGAGTGGGACCACCTCGCTATGGTCGCCAGACTTTAACGGGTTAACTCGTTGCACATCTTGCTCTGCAACGCGTTCAGTTCAATAGAAGAAGT